>JAYWAV010000110.1:0-6169 GCA_043782015.1 Rhodoferax sp.
GTGGTGCGCGAAATGGCACCGGGCTTCAAGGCCAATATGTGGGGCTACAACGGCCAGAGCCCTGGCCCCACGATTGAGGTGGTGGAGGGCGACCGTGTACGCGTGTTTGTCACCAACCAGCTGCCCGAGCACACCAGCATGCACTGGCACGGCCAGCGCCTGCCCAACGGCATGGACGGTGTATCGGGCCTCACGCAACCGCCGATTCCCGTGGGCAAGACCTTTGTCTACGAGTTTGTGGCGCGCCGCCCCGGCACCTTCATGTACCACCCGCATGCCGACGAGATGACGCAGATGGCAATGGGCATGATGGGTTTCTGGGTGACGCATCCCAAAGCGAAGAACCCCCTGATCAGCGAAGTGGACCGCGACTTCTGCTTCCTGCTCAGCGCCTACGACATCGACCCCGGCAGCATGACGCCCAAGACCATGACCATGGTGGACTTCAACCTGTGGAGCTGGAACAGCCGCATCTTCCCCGGCATCGACACGCTCAACGTGCGCCAGGGCGACAAGGTGCGCATCCGCGTCGGCAACCTGACCATGACCAACCACCCGATCCACCTGCACGGACACGAATTCATGGTCACCGGCAGCGATGGTGGACCCTGGCCCCTGGGCGCGCGCGTGCCCGAGGTGACCACCGATGTGGCGGTGGGGCAGATGCGCCAGCTGGAATTTTTAGCGGACGAGGAAGGCGACTGGGCCTTCCATTGCCACAAGAGCCACCACACGATGAACGCCATGGGCCACACCGTGCCCACGCTGATCGGCGTGGACCACCGCGGCCTGATCAAGCCTTTGCAAAAGGCCATGCCCGACTACATGCTGATGGGCGAGCGCGGCATGGCTGACATGGGCGAGATGGAAATGCCCATCCCTGACAACACGGCGCCGATGATGACCGGTGAAGGACCTTACGGCGGTGTGGAGATGGGCGGCATGTTCAGCATTGTCAAGGTGCGCAAGAGCCAGAAACCGGGCGACTACAAGGACGCCGGCTGGTTCAAGCAGCCGCCAGGAACACAGGCCTTCGAATGGACGGGTACCTTGCCTGACCCGGCGCGTTTCAAAGCCGAAAACCCGACCGCTGCTGCCACCGAAGTCCGGATTCGCAAACCCAGCGGCCACATGAATCACTAACCTCGAGAAAATACGTCCATGAAAAACACTATCAAATACATAGCTGCTTGCGCAATATTGGCGGGCACTGCGGGCACTTTTGCCTCTGAAAAGCAGCCCGCAGGCCACGCGCACAGCCATGGCATCGACGCCGTTGGCAAACCCGGCGTGTTGGCCAAGGTGACACGTACCGTGTCGATCGAGATGAGCGATGCGATGCGCTTCACGCCAGACCAGGTGAGCGTGCGCCAGGGCGAGACCATCCGCTTTGTGGTCAAGAACGCGGGCCAGCTCAAGCACGAGTTCAACCTGGGCACCGACAAGGACCTGAAGGCCCACTACGCGCTGATGAAGAAGTTTCCTGAGATGGAACACGACGAACCCAACATCGCCAGCGTAGCCCCGGGCGGTACCGGCGAGGTGATTTGGCAATTCACCAAAGCTGGCAAGGTCAGCTTTGCCTGCCTGCATGTCGGCCACTACGAGGCAGGCATGAAGGGCAGCATTAACGTGACCGCCGGGAAGTAACCAAACTCAAGAGACATCACCATGCACAACTTCAAAACATTTTTCACATCGCTTTTAGTCGCCATGACGGCATTGACCCCATTACCCAGCATGGCGCAAAGCGCCGTCAGCATGACCCGCGGCGAAGTCCGCAAAGTGGACAAGGAAGCCGGAAAAATCACCATCAAACATGAGGAAATCAAGAGCCTGGACATGCCGCCCATGGCGATGGTCTTCACGGTGAAGGACAAGTCGTTGCTGGAGAAGGTGCAAGTGGGCGACAAGATCAAGTTCACCGCCATCAGTGAAGACGGGAAGCTACTGGTAACCGACATTCAGACGGCCAAACCATAGCCCAAAAGGAGACTCCCATGAGGCGCGCGCTGGCCACCTTGCACACCATCTGCAGGGGGATATCGCCTTCGCGATGACGAACAAGACCGAGATCAAAGCGAGCCAACAACAGTGTTCGGCTTCGCTATGCCTGCTCATCCACGAGAGCGAAACCAGCGGCAAGTACAAGGGCAAGAGCGTGCGCAGCCTGGGACTGGAAGGCGCAGTGCTGCGCCGCGAGGGCGATGCATGGAAGATCGAGCATGTGCACTGGTCTTCCCGTAAATAGCCAAGCCCGGGCAATGGCCGCCATGCGGCGACGTTGATCTACATCAACACCTCTTTTCCTGGCGTTTCTAGACTGCAGTGACACTGCTGCCGCCGAAGCGCGAGACCGTTTTCGGCGTGTGATGCCTCCCTATGTGGGCTGGCAGACGGAAGACTGAAATCTACTGGTTCCCAATGGTGCAGTCCGTTGTACCTTTTGATCGGAACCATCCATGTCAACCATTCGCCACGCCACGATTGCCCTCACCGTCGCCACACTTTGCGCGGGCGCCTGGGCGCAAACCGATGCGGAACATACCCTGCACCACCCCGCCGGGGCGGCGAGCAAGCCGGTCAAGACTGCCATCAGTGGTGCTAAAACACCCCCCGCCAAATCCGCGACTGCGGACCCTATGGTCGCCATGGGCCGCACGATGCAGACCATGCGCGAGATGCACGAAAAAATGGTGGCTGCCAAAACGCCCGAAGAGCGTAAGGCCCTGATGGGCGACCACATGAAAGCCATGCAGGACGGCATGGACATGATGAAAAAAATGGACGCTTCGGATGGGATGCCGGGCATGGGCGACATGAAAGGCACGGGAGGCATGGGTGCCAACAGCAAGGAAAAAGGTGCCCCCATGCGCATGATGGACATGCACGACATGGTGCAAAAACGCATGGAAATGATGACCAGCATGATGCAAATGATGATGGACCGGCTGCCTGCCTCTCCTGCACCATAACAAGAAAGACGACCATGCTGCAACGACGCGCACTGTTTCATTGGGTGGGTGCTGCAACCCTGCTGGCGTCCGGTGTGGGGCACGCCAAGCCTGTCGCGGCCAAGGGCTTTCGCCATTACCCGTATGACCCCGTAGCTGCCAGCAATTTTTTGCAGAAACTGTTTGTGCCGGTGGGCAGCGGCCCATTCGGTGTGCTGGACGTTGCGGGGCCGCTGACGATGCGCGCCACCGCAGCCAGCTTCCCTATCCTTCCGGGCAAGCCATCCCCGTTTTTGCTGTACCAAACCGAGCAGTCCGGCAAGGCCTACCAAAACCCCATCCTGCGCATGGAGCGTGGTACCAGGCTACAGCTCACACTGGCCAACGAACTTGCGGAGCCGACCATCATCCACTGGCATGGCCTGCATACGCCCGCCGGAATGGATGGCCACCCGGCCAGCACGATTGCGCCGGGCAGGTCATTTGCCTACGACTTCACCGTGCGCAACCGGGGCGGCACCTACTGGTACCACACCCACGCCCATAACCTGACTGCCAAACAGGCCTACAACGGCCTGGCCAGTTTCTTTCTGGTGGAGGATGAAGACCAACGCGCTTTGGCTCAAGCGGTCGATCTCAAGCTGGGCGAAACCGATCTGCCGCTGGTGATTCAAGACAAACAGTTCGATGCACAAGGCAAGCTGCACTACCAACCCAACGGGCAGGAGGCCATGATGGGCTGGCTGGGCGATATCATCATCGTCAACCTGACGCCCAATGCCTTCCAGACCGTGATGCCGCGCACCTACCGCTTGCGCATTCTGAATGGCTCAAACGCCCGCATTTACCGGCTCGCTTTCTTGAACCGAAAGCAGCGACTGAATTACACCGTCATTGGCACCGATGGCGGGCTGCTGGAGCGCCCACACCCCGCAACAGAAGCCTTTGTCGGGCCGGGCGAGCGCCTGGATATTTTGTTTGATGCGGGGCAGGCCCAGGTGGGTGACGAGGTATTCCTCAAGAGCCTGCCGTTTGATGCGATGGAGAACGAGGGTGAGGCGGGCAACATGCCCGGCATGCCAGGTATGGGGGAAAGCACTTCACGACTTGCAATGGGTGCAGAGTTCAACCTCTTGAAGCTTACTGTGGCCGCTGGTGAACGTGTGCTTGCAAAACTGCCGGACACGCTCTCCACCATCGTGCCCATTGACCTGAAGGGCGCAACGCAGCGCAACATCAAGCTGTCAATGCAGGGCATGAACTTTTTGATCAATGGCCGCACCTTCAAAATGGACGGAATCGCCTTTGATGTGAAACGCAATTCCCGAGAAATTTGGAGCATCAGCAACCCCAAATTGGGCATGCCGCACCCGATCCACCTGCATGGCTTTTCATTCCAGGTGATTGAGCGCATACGCAGCCCCAAGCAGATATCAGCCGTAGCCAAATTCGGCAAGGGCCGTACGGTGAGCGATCTGGGATGGAAGGACACCGTGCTGGTCTGGCCGGGTGAAACCGTGCGGATTGCGATTGACTTCACCCATGACTTCCCCGGCGATCAGACCTACCTTGTGCATTGCCACAACCTGGAGCATGAAGACGCCGGGATGATGGTCAATTACCGGGTAGTGGCTTGAATGAATTGTTTTTTTGCAGTGGCCGACCTTGTTTACGGTACGGCTGTTCCTCATATAACTGTTGCACTACGAGGAGTTTTTTATGAATACGGTAGAACTTGACGTCCAGGGTATGACCTGTGGATCTTGTGTGAAGCACGTCACCAAGGCCCTGCAATCCGTACCTGGAGTGAGCCGTGTCGAGGTGGACTTGACCAACGGGCGAGCGAGCATCCAGGGCGATCTGCCGTCCGGCGTGCAGCCCCTGATCGATGCATTGGCGAGTGAGGACTACCCCGCGCAGCTGGCATCCAACGCCGCACCTGCCAAGTTGCCTGCCAACGCGACCAGCGATGCCACAAAAGGCAACATGGGTAGCTGTTGCTGCAAATAGTCCCACAGACACCCATTCACATCGGAGATTCCCATGCGTAAAATTCTTTTCCTCTTTCTGGCTGCTGCAACGTTGAGCCTGGCGGGCTGTGGCTACAACACCTTCCAAGCTACGGATGAGCAAATCAAGGCCAGCTGGGCGGAGGTGCTGAACCAATACCAGCGCCGGGCCGACCTGATTCCCAACCTGGTCAGCACCGTCAAAGGGGAGACCAAGTTCGAGCAGGACACATTGACCAAGGTAGTGGAAGCACGCGCTAAAGCCACCTCCGTCCAGGCCACGCCGGAGCTGGTCAATGACCCCGTGGCTTTTCAGAAATTCCAGCAGGCACAAGGTCAGTTGTCAGGCGCCCTGTCGCGCTTGCTGGTGGTGTCCGAAAACTACCCCAACCTCAAGGCGAATCTGGCATTCCGCGATCTGCAAGCGCAACTGGAGGGCACTGAAAACCGTATCACCGTGGCGCGCAACCGGTACATCCAATCGGTGAAAGACTACAACGTCACCGTGCGGTCCTTTCCTTCCAACCTGACTGCCATGCTGTTTGGCTACAAGGAGAAGGCCAACTTCACGGTGGAGAACGAGAAGGAAATCTCGAAGCCCCCCGCCGTCAGCTTTGACACGTCTGCTACTGCGCCTGCAGGCCCCGCGTCCGGAGCGGGCAAGTGACTTTGATGGGGCCAGCGCGCCGCTTGGGCACAGCCCTCGGGCTGTTGCTGGCGCTGCTCGTTGCATGGGCCGCTTCGGCCGCCGAAGCCCAAGTGGCGGTGCCTGCGCTGTCGGGGCATGTGACGGACCAGACAGGAACGCTCACCAAAGAACAGCAATCCACGCTGGAGCAATCCTTGTCGGCTTTTGAGGCGCGCAAGGGGAGCCAACTGGCGGTCCTCATCGTCGCCACGACCGCGCCCGAGGCGATAGAGCAATTTGCCCTGCGGGTTGCCGAGCAATGGAAGCTTGGGCGCAAGAAAGTAGACGATGGCGCCATCCTGGTGGTTGCCAAGAACGACCGCGCATTGCGCATTGAGGTTGGCTACGGCCTGGAAGGCGCGCTATCCGATATCGCGAGCAAACGCATCATCAGCGAGACCATCACGCCACTCTTCAAACAGGGCGACTATTTCGGCGGCATTGCGGCGGGCGTTGACCAAATCATCCGGGTGGTGGACGGCGAGCCCCTTCCTGAGCCCGCCAACCGGGCTACGGCA
>JAYWAV010000111.1:0-16809 GCA_043782015.1 Rhodoferax sp.
GGAGCTGCGTACCAGCGGATACCCGTCCATGCTCATCTCTATGCTTTGCGCCATGTGCGCAAACACCGCAGGCATGGCCCAGGTGGAACTGCTGGCCACGCGGGACGCCTGGTCCAGTTGATCCAGCCAGCGCAGCACATCGTCCAGTGACTGGACTTTGGGCGTATCGGCAAAGACGGGACCTGCCAATGCCGCCGCCTGCAGAGCCAGAAAATGCCGTCGATTCACGGTCAGGGCCTGCTTGCCCTAGCGGGTCAACACCCCGCGGATCGTCGCCGCGAGTTCGTCCGCCTGGAATTTGGCGATGTAGGCATCCGCGCCCACACTCTTCACATGGCTCTCGTTGGTGGTACCGGTCAGCGAGGAGTGAATGATCACCGGGATGGTCTTGTAGCGCGGATCCTGCTTGATATTGCGGGTCAGCGTGAAGCCGTCCATCACAGGCATCTCCAGGTCGGTCAGCACCAGCGCCACCTTGTCGCGTATGGTTTTACCTTCTGCAACCGCGGTTTCATTAATCTTCGCCAATTCATCCCAGGCTTCCTGGCCGGTCTTGGTCATGATGTAGGGAATGCCCATGGCCTTGAGGCCCTGCTCAATCATCAAGCGCGCCATCGCAGAGTCGTCAGCGGCCAACACCACGGTGCCCGGCGGCAGGCTCAGCTTGTCCATCTTGGCGCCGTCCGGCAGGGGCTTGTGCTCTTCCGGGAAAACGTTGCGCAAGATCTGCTCGACGTCCAGCACCTGGGCCAATCGGGTGTTTTCTGCGGCACCGTCCAGGCGCGCGATGCTGGTCACCAGCCCGCCGCCGCTGCCTTCGGCAGACAGCACATGCTTCCACTCCAGACGTACGATTTCGTTGACTTCTTCGACCGCAAACGCCTGTGTGGTGCGCGCAAACTCGGTCACCAGCAAAATACCGAGTCCCTTGGTCGGCTTGCAGCCGACCACTTTGGGCAGATCGATCACCGTAATCATCTGCCCGCGGATATTGGCCACCCCCATCACCTCGGGCGGCGAGTTGACCATGGCGGTGACTTCTGGCATCACCAGGATTTCACGCACCTTGAACACATTGATGCCGAACAGTTCGCGCCGGTCATTGTGTTCTGCCTCGCCCAAGCGGAACAGCAGCAACTCGAACATGCTGTTGCCTGCGAGGTTGGTCCGCTCGTCGATTTCCCGCATTGTTGATGAGTTCATGGGTCCGTCCGTTAGATAAGCGTCACGCGAGGAATTGTCTCGGGATCATGGTACCGTGATTCCGCAGATTTTGTAACGAGATTTAACCTAGGAGATGTTGCCCCCACGCTCCACCGCTGCGCGGGTCGCTGCCCCCCGAGGGGGCTAATTTGCCTTGGGGCGGCCCGGCGGCAAATTGTTGCCCCACGCTGCGCCGGTCTCTGCCTGGCGCGGAATTGCTCAATCTATTTCGGCCACAAGACCCACAACTGCAACGGCTGGCGCAAGCGGCCAGCAACCTCACCCGCCTGCGCGCCCCAGCCCACGAAGTAATCGGCCCGCACAGCGCCGCGCACTGCACCGCCGGTGTCTTGCGCCAACACCAGCCGCCGCAGGCTCAACTGCGACCCGCCAGACGCCAGCCACAGCGGCGTGCCGACCGGAATGCTGCTGGTGTCGACCGCAATCGAGCGCCCTGGCGTCAGCGCCACACCCTGCGCACCACGCGGGCCAAACGCAGTATCCAACTCGCTCAAAAATTCTTCCCTGAAGAAAGTCACGCGTGGGTTGCTCCACAGCAACTCCTGCTGGCGCTGCGGGTTTTGCGCAAGCCAGGCGCGAATGCCCGCCCACGACGCATCGCGCACCAGCGCCTGGTCCAGTAACCAGCGTCCGACGCTGCGAAACGGCTGGTCGTTGGTGCCCGCGTACGACACACGCACCCAGCGCGCGCTGCCGTCCGGGGCCGTGATGCGCAGGCGCCCCGAGCCTTGCACCTGCAGCAGCAATGCGTCCACCGGATCGGCCAGGTACGCAATCGCTTTGCCCTGCAGCGCAGCCTGCGCTTGCGGCAGCGTGTCCATCTCCTGGCGGGTGTACCAGGGCTTGTGCGCGGCCAGACCTTCGGGTGGGCGATACAGAGGAACAGCAAAACTGGCAGAGGGCTGGCGGCTGGCTTCCAGCGCAGGCTCAAAGTAGCCGGTCAACAAGCCGGTCGCCTCGCCTTGCAGCGACTCCACCCGGTAGGGCTGCAGACGGGATTGCAGCCAGGCGCGTTGCTCCTCGCTGCTTCCGATGCTGAGCTGACGCACCTCGCTGCACAGGGCGGCAAACGGCGCAGCCGGCTTCTCACAGCTCTTGATCCACGCGTTCCAGGCCTCGAACAGGTTGTCCTCGGCAAAGCCGGGCAGATCCTCCCAAGCCGCTGGGATCCAGCGACTGAAGCTGCGCTGAATGGCGCCTGCCGAATCGGTGCGGACAGGCGCCGCGGGCTTGGCTGCCGGAGCCGGCGCAGGGCGCGACGCGCTCGCGGGCGCGGGCGGCATGCGCATCGGCGGACTGGAACACGCAACCAGAGTTCCTACAATCGCGACACTTCCCACCCAAGCCCCTACGCTGCCCATGACACTCCTCTTGCTAGAAGCGCTCGGCGCCGGATTGATCTTCGTTGCCATCATCTGGTGGACCATGTTTGCCGGGCGCAAGGGTGGAGAGCTGCCAGCCGACGAAACACCGTCGCCCGAGGAAAAAAAGGATTAAATCGGCCTGTAGAGCTCATAGAACCTGCGCAAGCAGCTACCAAATCCATAGCGCATCGAGGCACTGCATCAGAGGACACGGTGCTCCAGCGCAGGCAACTGCGTACGTCGAATGCGCAACGCCGCGATATCCAGATCGGAACACACCACGCCAGCCAACTGGTCTTTTTGTGCCAGCACCTGGCCCCAAGGATCGACCAACAGCGACTGGCCCCAGGTGTGCCGCCCATTCGGATGCGTGCCGCCCTGCGCTGCGGCGCAAACAAAGGCCAGGTTTTCAATCGCACGCGCGCGCAACAGCACTTCCCAATGCGCCTGGCCCGTCGTGTGGGTGAACGCACTGGGCACCAGAATCAAATCGCAACCTGATGTCGCATAACCGCGGTACAGCTCGGCAAAGCGCAGGTCGTAGCAGACGCTCATTCCAATCTGCCAGACATGCCCGTCATTCGAGGGTAAGGCAAACTGGGTGGGCGTATTGCCACGCTCCAGCACACGGGATTCGTCGTAGCGCTCCGTCCCATTGTCAAAGCGGAACAGGTGGATTTTGTCGTAGCGCGCGACACATTCGCCCTGCGGGTTGAACGCCAAGCTGCTGTTGAATACGCGGCCCGGTGCGTTGGCTTCCAGCGGCAGCGTGCCACCCACAATCCACAAGCCCAAGGTGCGCGCGGTGTTGGCCAGAAACTGCTGAATGGGGCCACTGCCAAAGGGCTCGCGAACGCCCAACTTGTCGCTGTCGTGCTGGCCGATCAGGCAAAAGTACTCCGGCAACACGGCCAACTCCGCGCCCTGGCTGACTGCCTCTTGCAACAGCGCGCCGGCAGCGGCGAGGTTTTCCTCCACGCGCCCAGTGGACACCATCTGGATTGCGGCGACTTTCATGGTGCGGCCTCGGGTTTGGGCATGGCGGCCCGCTTGCGTTCCACTTGGGTCACGCGCGGATCGGTCCAGGTGCCGTCAATATAAAACTCCTGCGTAATCGCGTCGATCAGCGGAGAGCGCACGATCAATTGCGCAAGAAACGTACTCAAGCCCACGATGGGGTTGATTACCGACGCAATCAGCGACGCGCTGCCCGCATTGATTTCCGGCACCACGACCACCTTGATGGCCTGCGTTTCTTTGGCTATGTCGGCCTGGCCTTCCATCAACGCTGCCGCCGCCACGCCCTTCATCTGCAGGTTGTTGGTACGGGCAATGCCCTGCTCAATCTTCACGTCACCGCGCAGAAAGTCAAATGCAAACCCGTCGCTGAATACGTCGCGAAAATCCAGCGCCAGGCGCCGGGGCAGCGATTGCAAGCTCAGCACACCCAACAGCTTGGCAATGCCGGGGTCGGTTTTCAGGAACTGGCCGCTCTCCACATTCACATTGAAACTGCCCGTGAGACTCGGGTAATCCAGCGTGATTGGCGAGCCGGCCCAGCCGACCTGCCCTTCGATCTTGCCCTTGCCCTTGCGCAATACCCCGGGCATGCCAAAGCGGTTCAGCAGATCTCCGCTGTCTGCAATGTCCAGCTTGAAGTTCATCGCCGTGCGCCTGCGCTCCTTAATATTGCCGCGGGGCGCGGTGGGCTGTGCGCTGATGGGCACCCAGCTGCCGCTGGCGGTGAGCGTGGCCTCGGGCGTCGCGATATTGAAGCGGTTCAGGCGCCACTCACGTGGCGTGTCACGCGCGCCGCCCGTGCCAGCCCCACCCACGTTGATCGCGTCGATCTCCAGTCGGCCCAGCTTCTTGCCGCGCAGCTCAAAGTCATCGACGACGATATCCAGCGCCGGAATACTGGCCGGTTGTTCGTCCAGCAAGCTCTCTACATCCTGCGCGGTACTTTGTGCAATCGCCAGCCGCGCCATGCGCGCGTACAGGCGCCCGCCGCCCGCATCCGAGGGCTGGCGGTATTCCACATAGCCCGACAGCTCCGTCGCATCCAGATTGGCACGCCACAGCAGGCCGTCGCGCGTGCCGCCCAGCACCACATTGTTGAGCTTGCGTCCGCCATAGGCCAGCGTACGCGCGCGTACGGCCATGGCCGTCGGCAGATAGCCCAGTGCAGGCGCAGGGCCCGCGGAATTCGCACCTGCACTGGCCGTACCCGCCGCTGCGTTCGCCACTTCGTTCCAGGCGCCCAGGTCCAAGTTTTGTACATTGACGTTGGCAATCACGCCGTCGACAGGCAGGGGCGCAGACTCATCGGCCGCCAGCCCCAGCGCAATCGCACCGCGCACCACGCGTGGCTCGGGCCCGGTGATGTCGCGCAGATAGTTCACGCTGGCCACCCGCCCGACCTCCAGTAGCACCTGGTCTTGCGTGGCCGGCGCATTGACCACAGGTGCAGCGATGGACGAGGGGCGCACCGCGCTGATGTCCAGGCGCAAGGGCATGGAAGCATCGGCCGCTTTCGCAAACGGCGCGGGCAGGGTCAGCGCCATGCCGGTCAGGTTGGAGTTGATGCTCACCTCGGCCATGCCACCGCGCGCGCCTATCGTGGCGGTGTAGGGCGTGCTGCCATTGGCAAACTGCGCCAGCCGTGCAGGCCAGCCCAACTCGCGCGCCTGGCGCAATCCGTCGGACGAGGCCACGCCGTTGATGCGCAACACTTGCGGCGGCGCCTTGGCGGCAGGGGTGCCTGCGGGCAACGTACCGAAGAACATGCCGCCCTCGATGCGCGCATCGCCACCCAATGAACGCACCAGGCCGCTGGATACCGTGAAGCCGGATTCAGTGAAACCGATCACTGCACGTGCGCGCGCCATACGCGGCGTCTGCGGCGTGATCTGCAAGTCGTTATTGGTCAGCGTGACCGTACCCTGCACCGTCGCTTTTTCCACCGCGGCCAGTGGGAAACCCAGCTTGAAGCGGTAGTCTGCCGGTCCGCTGCCGGTAGCTTCGGACAACGCGCCGCCCAGCAGGCTGCCCAGAGGCGATTTATTCACGAAGGTCAGCAAATCCGGCAACGGACCGCGCGCCTCGGCGGTTACGGCCAGTTGGGCCTCGTGGTACAGGTTGCGCACCGTGCCCTCAGCTTTGGAGAATTGGAGCGCAGGAAGTCCGGCAACCGTTGCCTTGGTCGTGCGCACTTGCAGTAAGCCGCGGTCAATCAGGAAGTCGCCCGACACCAGGTGCACAGCCGGCCACAACAGGCTGTCCTTGTGCAACAGGGAGACGGGCACATACATAAAGTCCGCGTCTGCGACATTGGCCGATACGCGGAATTCACCCTGCGCGCTTTCTGTGTACGGGAAGTCTTGCAACGCGCCTTTGAGACGGAACTTGACCGCGGTGCCGGTGCCGCGCAGCACGGCGTCGCGCACATAGTTGCGTACATCGGCCGTGATGGCCAGTGGCAGGTAGCGGTAGACCCGCGCTACGTTGGCGCGCGCCAGCGTGCCTTGCAAATCCAGCGTACCAGGGAAGCGTTTGTCCCCGGCCTCCCCCGGTGCCACGCCTTCGGGCATTTCACCGGAGTGCCATTTGATTTGTGCTTCGCCCTGTGCATCGGCATTGCTGAAGTGCGCATTGGGCAGGGACACGCTAAGCTGCGCACCATCGACCTTCCACTGGACTTCGCTGTTGAACTGCTCCAGCGGCAGCACCGGGTCTTCAAAGACGCCTGGCAACTCCACAGCACCAGCCTGTATCGCCACGGTGGCGCGGCCACCAGACTGGTTCAGGTCGAAATCCAGTGTTGCGCCTTTAAGACCGGGCGTGCCGAAGGTTCCGCTGTGCTGCGCGGTCACGCTCAATCGTTCCAAACGGCCCTTGGCCGTAAAACGCAAGGGCGCCGCCAGCTCGCCTTGCCACTGGCCTTGCACCTTGCGCACCAGCCCTTGCGGTGCGTAATCCTGCAGCGCGCGGCGTACTGCGTCGCCCACTGGCAAGCGCCCGGCAATTTGCGCCATCGCCGCCAGATCCAGTTGATCGCCTTGCAGTTCACCACGCGCAGGGACGCGCTCGTTACCGGCAATCAGGCGCACCAAAGCGTTGCCGCCGGGCCAGCGCAATCCATCCTGGGTTTCGAACTGCAGCGCCTGTGTGGCGTATTCAAAACCGCCTTCAATCTGCCTGGCACTCAGGCGCCCGGTGATGGAGGCCAGTGCCAGCGGTTCCAGCACCGCCGTGGTGCGCACATTGACTTCCCGCAGCGCCACATCCGCAGTGGCCGCCACTGGCGATCCGCGCTTGACGTCCACCCACGCCCGCAGCGCACCACTGCCCTGCACCAGGTCCACGCCCAGGTTGGCATAGCGGCGCAGCTGCGCCAGATCGACGGCCTTGAAGTCGGCGTGCAATTGCCCGTCCCACACTTTCCAGGGTTCCTGGCTGCCAGACAGCAAGGGTTGGAGAAAAGCACCCTGCACGGTGAACCGCTCGCCCCAGGTGGCAGGCGGCGTTGCATCCAGCCGCATATTGTGTTGGCGATGGCGGTTGCGCAGCACCAGGTCCACATCGGTCAAGGTCAGCGTAGGCTCGGTGCGCGACTCGTCGGTCCAGTGCAGCGTGCCATGGCGAACCGCCAGCTCCGTCTGTTCAAACAGCCAGTCGGCCCGGGCGCTGTCGGTACTTTGCTGCTGCGGCAGCGCAAAACCGGCCACCCAGATTTGCCCATCCGCGGCGCGGCGCACTTCCAGCACGAGACCCTCCACGTGCAATTGCTCAAACCCCAGGCTCAGCAGCGAACGCGCTGAGAGGGCCGCCAGCACCGACGGCACCCTCAGCGCCTCACGGCCTTGGGCGTCCAGCAACACCACATCGCGGATCTCAAAGGAGGGGATCAGGCCGTTGGAGCGCGCCTCAATGGCGCCTATGCGCACGGTAACCCCCAACTTGTGAGAGGCCTGCTGTTCCAGCCAGGGACGCATTTCCCCGATTCGCGGCACAATTAGAAAATGCAATGCCACAGCCAATAGACCAATCGTGCCCCAGGCGATCACCAGTAACCACAGGCTTGACCGGACGGCAAGCGTCGCAACCTTGCGTAACGGTGAAGTTAGAACTGTCAAATCGCGTACTGCACTGAAAAACCCATGGCTGGAATTATGACTGCCCAGGGCAACGCACGGCCCACCCCTCTGGCCATTCCTCTGGGTGCGCTAGGCTCCAGATTTGTACAACGCATCCGGCGCCGTTACGCCGACCAGTTGCACCGTCTTTGCCCGGGGAAACTGCAGCGCAGCAGTATTCAGGCGCTGTACGACGGCCTGCGCCAGGACGGCCAGGACACCGCCACCGCCCTGCGCATCACCCGGCAGCTGGTGCTGGAGCGCCTGGCCGTGCTGGACTGCGAGCAGGACGCCACCCTGGATGACGTGACCGCAGCCATGACCCTGCTGGCTGAAATCGCACTGCACATCGCATGCACCGAGAGCCGCCAGGTGCTGGACGCGCAGCACGGCGAGCCGCTGACCGACAGCGGCCAGCGCGCCGAGTTGTGCATCGTTGGCATGGGTAAGCTGGGTGCGCGCGAACTCAATGTCTCCAGCGATATCGACCTGATCTACATCTACGACCAGAACGGCGAGACCCGCGGCACCCCCGAGGGGCGCGGAAAGATTTCCAACCAGGAATACTTTGGCAAGCTGGTGCGCAGCGTGCACGCGCTGGTCGGCGACAGCACCGAGCACGGCTTTGTGTTTCGCGTGGATCTGGCACTGCGGCCCAATGGCAATTCCGGTCCGCCCGCGGTCTCGCTCGACGCGCTGCAGGAGTACTTCCAGGTGCAGGGCCGCGAGTGGGAGCGCTTTGCCTGGCTCAAGAGCCGTGTCGTGGCGCCTGCCGACGCGGCTACCTCCAGTTGCGCGCAGGGGCTGCGCGCGGTGGTCGTGCCCTTTGTGTTCCGCCGCTACCTGGACTACAGCGTGTTCGACGCGCTGCGCGTGTTGCATACCCAGATTCGCGACCACGCCGCCAAGCGCAGCGCGGGCCGCCCCGAGCGCGCCAACGATGTCAAGCTGTCACGTGGCGGCATCCGTGAGATTGAATTCACGGTGCAATTGCTGCAGGTGGTGCGCGGCGGGCAGTACCCGGAGCTGCGCACCCGGCCCACGGTGAGTGCACTGCAACGGCTGGCCAAAGCCGGGCTGATGCCACAGGCCACCGCCGATGCGCTGACGCAGGCCTATCTGTTTTTGCGCCGCGTCGAGCACCGCATCCAGTACCTGGACGACCAGCAGACCCATGTGCTGCCCACGGCCGATGCCGACCTGGACTGGATTGCGCAGACGCTGGGCTTTGCCGACATCTGTTCTTTCCTGTGCGCGCTGGACACGCACCGCGAGCTGGTCGCGCAGGAGTTTGATGCACTGCTCGGTGGTGGGCAACCGCCCTGCAAGGGCTGCAACAAAGGCAAAACTACCACCGCCGTGCCGCACGACCTGGATGGCCTGTTGGAGTCACTGACCGGTGAATTCCGCGAGCGGGTCGACCACTGGCGCACGCACCCCCGCGTGCTGGCGCTGCGCGAAGAATCCCGCGTTCGGCTGGGTCGGATCATCCTGCGCACCACGCAGTGGATGAGCGAAGGCAAGGTGACTGAGCTGGCGGCGATCCGCCTGGTGGACTGGATTGAACCTTTGCTGCGCCGCGAAAGCTACTTCGCGCTGCTGCTGGAGCGCCCGCATATCCACGAGCGGCTCTTACGCATGCTGGGCGCCGCGCGCTGGCCCGCGCGCTACCTGCTCAAGCACCCCGGCGTGATCGATGAGCTCGCCAGCAGCGCGATTCTGGAAGAACGCTTTGAGGCCGCCGAGTTTGAACACGACCTGGAGCGCCGCCGCGCGTCGCTGCAAGGCAGCGCCGAGGACGACGACGAAGCGCTGCTCGACTTGCTGCGCCGCGCCCACCATGCAGAAGTCTTTCGCACGCTGACGCGCGATGTCGAAGGCAGTTTGACGGTCGAGCAGGTCGCCGACGATTTGAGCGCACTGGCCGAATCGGTGCTGCGCGTCACCACCCGCTGGTGCTGGGAGCGCCTGAAGAACCGCCACCGCGCGGATTACCAACTGGCCATCATTGCCTACGGTAAATTGGGCGGCAAGGAGCTGGGCTATGGTAGCGACCTGGACCTGGTGTTCGTCTACGACGACGAAGACGAACGCGCCTCCGAGGTGTACGCCGCGCTGGTGCGCAAGCTGATCAACTGGCTGACCGTCAAGACCGGCGAGAGCGACCTGTACGAGATTGACACCGCGCTGCGCCCCAACGGCAACTCCGGCCTCTTGATCACCAGCTTTACGTCGTACGCCAACTACCAGCAACAACGCGGCAACAACACCGCCTGGACCTGGGAACACCAGGCCATGACGCGCGCACGCTGCGTACTGGGCAGCACCGATTTAGCGCAGCGCTTTGATGCCGTGCGCGCCGCCGTGATCGGCACTGCGCGCGAAGAGGCCGGTCTGCGCAAAGAGATCGTCGAGATGCGCAGCAAGGTGCGCAGCGCCCATCCGATCCGCGGTGAGAAGTTCGATGTGAAGCACAGCCCCGGCGGTATGGTGGACATTGAGTTTGTGGTGCAGTTTCTGGTGTTGTCGCAGGGCTGCAAACACCCGGAGCTGTTGGCCAACGTCGGCAACATTGCGCTGCTGCTGCGTGCGCAGGAATGCGGGCTGTTGGCCGCGCCTATCGGCGAGAACGCTGCGCAGGCGTATCGCGTGCTGCGCCAGTTGCAGCACAAGGCACGGCTCAACGAAGAGGCGACGCAGGTGGATGCTGAGGTTGCGCAGACTGAGCGTGATGCGGGGTTGGCGTTGTGGGCCGCAGTGCTTGGGGATTTATAGCTAAATTGGCTTCTGGAGCCCGTGGAGTGTGCGTAGGCAGCTACTGAACTTATAGCGGATTGGTTTGTATTCGTGGCGCTTTAAACCTGCTTGTGTGCGTAGTGTGCGAACCGGGCATCCCTTCTCTGGCCCACGCTCGCAGGCGTCTGCTTTTGGCTTGCCTGCTTTGGCTCGTTAACAGCTTGATTAGCAGGCCCGCTTCAGCAAAGCATAGCGACAACATGGCAATAATATTAGGCTATGGCACCGCTTACGCATCAATGATCGAAACTACTGATGTACCTACTTAATGGCTATCAATGCAAAATTTAGAACTTCGGAAGTTTGACTTCATTGACGCAACTCGCGGGTTGGCAATACTCTGCGTAATCCTTGTGCACTCCTCCCAATCCATTGCACCGCTTACCGCTACCCTTGCTTGGTTAATGAGCGAAGGTGCCAGAGGTGTACAACTCTTTTACATAGCGAGTGCGCTGACTCTGTGCATGTCTTGGGCGGCCAGGAGTCAAATCGATAAGTCACCGATTAGGTCCTTCTATATTCGGCGATTTTTTCGAATTGCACCCATGTTCTACCTTGCAATCTTGTGTAGCGCATTGGTGAATGGGCTCCATGCAAACTATTGGGCTCCCAACGGCATTGAGTGGTGGTTCTTCCCAATCACCGCAACATTCCTGCATGGATTCCACCCTGAAACGATTACTTCAGTTGTGCCAGGAGGCTGGTCAATTGCAGTAGAGATGAATTTTTATCTCGTACTGCCGCTTTTGCTAATGTTTGTTCGTTCCATGAAAACGGCTGGGGTTCTTTTTGCAGTAAGCATGTTGTTGTACTACGTGAACCTGCTCTTAGTTCCACGAATGTTTTCTTACCCTGAAAGCCAACAATACCTGGTCGATAGCTTTGCCTTTCTCAATTTCTTCGGACAACTACCGGTTTTTGCGATCGGAATATTTGGGTACTTCGTGCTTAGAGAAAAATATTCCCGAGAGCGAATCGCCACGTTTGGCGGTTCAGTTTTTCTAGTCCTACTCGCATTGTTTTTATATCCGCTCTATGACTTCCCCAGTTCTTTCTTTGCTGAGCAATTATTAAAACCAATACATCACATCGTAGCCGGTGCATTGTTCTGCGTTTTCGTAATTATGCTGGCCTACTGGCCTACTGGCCTACTGGCCTACTGGTAAACAAAGTCACAACTTGGCTTGGAAAGCTAAGTTTTAGTATGTATTTGTTGCACTTTGCCGTTTTGAAGATTTTTCAAAAAATCGGGTTCATTGGCGCCCTTCCAAAGACAAATTTAGGGAGCATTCTTTACTTTGCAGGTGTCGTAGGTGTAACTTTTGCGGTGTCCTTTTTTACCTACCAATTTGTTGAGCGACCAGGGATAAGACTTGGAGCATGGCTAATTCAATTTCTTCAGCTCAGGTCTTCCACAAAGCCGCATTTGCATAGAACTGAACGTAAGTGAATTTCACATGGCTTTTAGTACGTTCAATTTACTGCTCGGTTTTCGGGCAGCAATATCAAGGCTGCCACGCTGACATCAGCTGGCGAACGGTTCTATGGCAGGAATCAGCTGCACGCCCAGATAGACCCAACCCATTCCTAAAGGCGGGCGGTCTTAGAACTACTGCATCAATTCCCGAATAAATTTCACCGGCGCGCTACCAAATGACAGGAAGCGGTCGTTGAACTTTCGAATCGAGAAGTCCTTGCCCAAGCGAGCACGGTGTTCGTCGCGCAGGGCGGTGATTTCGGCGTAGCCGTTGTAGTAGCTGGTGAGCTGCACTTGCGACAGTGTGGCGCGGCGCCATTTGCCAGTGGCTTCGGCCTGTTGCTGGAAGGCTTCGCGGGTCATCAGCGTGATGGCGGCGTCGCGCTGCAGGCCTTGGGTGTGGATCTCGTAATCGAGGATGGTGTTGACCACCGAGCGCAGGTTCCATTTCATCCAGATCAGCCACATCTCGGGCGCATTGTTGCCGTAACCCGCGTCCAGCATCAGCTTCTCGCCAAACACGGCCCAGCCTTCGACCATCGATCCATTGCCGAAGATGGCTTTGATCGTGCTCGGTGATTTGTTGGCGTGGACAAGCTGCGTGTAATGTCCTGGGATGGCTTCGTGGATGTTCAGGATTTGCAACATCCAGTCGTTGTACTCACGCAGGTACGACTCGGCTTGCTCGGGCGTGAACGCGTCCAGCGGGTCGACGTTGAAATAGGTGTTGGCGGTGGGGTCAAACGGGCCGGGGGCGCTGACCGATGCTCCGGCGACTCCGCGCATGTAGGTGGGTGTTTCGCGCACTTGCAGCGGGCGGGTGGGGTCTTGCTCCACCAGATCGTGCTGCCGCACAAAGGCTTCGAGCGCGGGGATTTGCTGGCGCACGGTCTCTACAAACGCGGCGGGCGCGGTGTGGTGTTTGCTGAGTTCGTCGATCACCGCGCGGATCACGTCCAGCCGGTCGGCGGGCACGGGTTGGGCGCCCATGGTCTTGGGCCAGAGTTCGCGCGCCAGCTTTTCCATCTGGTCGTGCAGACTGGCTTTTTCGCGCAAGGCACGTGCATACAACTGATCGGCCGTGAAGCCGGACTGGATGTCGTAGGCGAACTTCTGTTCGTACAGTGCCTTGCCGATGCGAAAGCTGCGCGCGCCGCCTTGCTTAAGCGCGGGTTCCTGCACTTTCAACCAGTCCACATAGCCTGAGATAGCGGCCTTGGTCGCTGCAAGGCGGGTGGTGAACAGCTGTTTCTCGTCGGCCGACAAACCAGAGGCCGCGAGCTTCTTGACCAGATCATCGCCAAAGATATCCAGCGCGCCTCTGTTTTGCTGCAAGGCGAGCAGGGTGTGCTCCAGCGTGGGGTTGGCAATCGATGCGCGGGCCGCATCGTAATAGGTGGGTACCAGCGTCATGCGCGCCAACACGTGGCGCAGGCGCGTATCCAGCGGCGCGTACTCGGTGGTCAACAGGCGGCCAAAGCTGTCGCCCACGTTGTACTGCGAGGGCTGCCATTCCCATTCCTTGAAGGTCAGCAGGTTCCAGCGGTTGGATGCGAACTCGTTGTGCATCAGCTGCCGGTCCACCCGACTGGAGGCGGACAGGCTTGCCGGATCAAACGCCGCCAAGACCGCGAGCTGGCGGTCATAGAAGACCAGCGCACGAACCCGGGAGGCTTGATCGGGCACGGTCATCTTGTCGGCCAGCTCGTACCGGCCCAAAGAAACTGCGTACTCCGGAAACTCACGCAAATAGTCTTCCAGAGACAACGCAGAGTAGCGCTGGAAGCGCTGGTCAGCGGCGGTTGGTACGCTGGTCCCTTGCGCAGGCACTGCATCGGGCGCGGCATGGGCGCTGATGGCGCCCATGCTAAGGAATAGAGCCGCCAACGGGGCCCGCAAAACGCTTCGCATCGTCCATCTCCTATTTATTCGTCACCGTATTTACCCTGATCATCGCGTGTTTTGACATTCCGTCGCAAACGCCGTGCAATGCGGGTTTCGAAAAACTACATTCTCTTCAACGGGCCACGAAGGCCTTACTTCCTAACCTACCGGAGAGAAACATGAACACAGTTAACACCACCCAAATCACCAGCTTCCTGGCCGCATTGCTGATCACCGTAGCCATCAACGGCGGCATGCTGATGAAGTTTGATGACATGGCACAGCAGAGCACACAAGCCCAGAGCAGCCCAACTTTGGTGACCCTGAACACCGTGACCATCGGTGCACATCGCAGCTAAATAGGCCTCCGGCGCTCATGGAATTTGCGCAAGCAGCTATTGAATCAATAGCAAACGCGTCTTTGAATTTACGACGCCCGAATGCGCTGCACCAGCTTGGTGGTCGAGTAGCCCTCTACAAAGGGCAATGCCAGCGCGGTACCGCCCCATGATTTGACCAGCGCGGTCTCGGGCAGTGTGTTCATGTCGTAATCGCCGCCCTTGACCAGAATGTCGGGCCGGATTTCCCCAATGATGTCTACGGGCGTTTGCTCGTCAAACCAGGTCACCAGGCTCACCGCTTGCTGGCTGGCCATGACAATGGCGCGGTCCATCTCGGCGTTGAGCGGGCGGTCATCGCCCTTGCCCAGGCGCTTGACCGAGGCATCGGTGTTGAGCGCGACGATCAGGCTGCCACCCAGTTGGCGGGCTTGCGCCAGGTAACACACGTGTCCTCGGTGCAGCACATCGAACACGCCATTGGTAAACACCCAAGGCTTGGGCAAATCGCGCAGGGCCGCAGCCAGCGCAGTGCGGTCATGGATTTTGCGCAAAAAATCAGGTGCTTCAGTAAGAGGTTGCATGCCTAGCATGCTAGCAGCACAGGGCACATTTATGCGCGTTTTGTCGGTTAAATGCGGGCCTTCAAACGATGATCCACTAGGCATAATCAGACTTGCCATGCGCCTTATCCCCGTCAACGTAGAGTCCATTCGCATTGGAGCTCCCCTTCCCTTTCCGTTAATGGACAAGGACGGGGTGCTGCTGGCCGCGAAATCCTTTGTAGTGGAGTCCAAGAACGACCTGGAGGAAATCTCCAAGCGTAGCAACGGTCTGTATATCAACGTGTCGGACTCCGAGCAGCACCACCGGGCCTATGTGGACCGGTTGTACGGCCTGGTTCGCGATGAAAAGTCGCTGGGCGAAATCGCCAGCACCAAGATTACCAACACCATGCTGGGCGAGCGCGCCGAACAGGAGGCCGAAAAGCCCGACTGGCTGGACATGCTGGAGCAGTGGAACTATTTCCTGCGCGAAGGCTACCGCGAGAATTTCATGGAGCGGCTGGACAAGCTCAGCCTGGCGCTGGCCACGCAAGTGCGCCGCAACCCGGACGGCACGCTGTTCGCGCTGATCTACCTGTCGGCTGCCGAAAAACGCATGTACAGCGCGGCCCACGCCATGCTGACCAGCGTGATGTGTGGGCTGGCGGCTCACGAGGTACTTGCTTGGCCGGAAGACCAAGTCCGCTCGTTGTGCCGCGCCGCGCTCACGATGAATCTGAGCATGACCGAGCTGCAAGACCGACTGGCCATCCAGCTTGAAGCACCGAACGCCACCCAACGCCGCGCGATTGAAGGACACGCGGAGCGCAGCGCCGCAATGTTGGAGTCGGTCGGCGTAACCGACCCGAATTGGCTGCACGCCGTGCGCACGCACCACACGCAGGAGTCGGGGCCGTTAACTGGCCGAGTGCCGGCTGATGCCATGGCCCGGCTGATCCAGCGCGCCGACATGTTCTCAGCCCGCTTGTCTCCAAGGGCTTCGCGCACGCCGACCGCACCGGCCACCGCCATGCAGGCTTGCTACTTTGACGAAAAGCGCCAGGTGGACGAGGCAGGTGGGGCGCTGATCAAGGCAGTTGGCATTTACCAACCCGGCTCATTTGTGAAGTTGGTGACGGACGAGGTGGCGATTGTGATCAAACGCGGACGCAATACCACGACCCCACGGGTGGCGGTGCTGATCAACCGCACCGGATTGCCGACGGTGGAGCCCACCATCCGCGATACCAGCCTGAAGGAATACAAGATTGTGTCCAGCGTGGCCCACCGGGACGTGAAGGTACAGGTCAACCTGGACCGGCTGCTGCCACTCACAGTGACACCAACAACCTCAAACCGCCTCTGGTAAGCCTGGAGAAGGCGCGCGGACTATGCTGTCGGCAATATCCCGCGACAGTTCCTTGCGGTATTTGTTGAGTTCCTGCACGGTGCTAAAGCTGCGCTCCAGCAGCAAACTCATGTTGTGCAAGATGCGGTCCACCACCTTGGTTTCCCACACCGCGTCAAAGTTGATTTGCTTGTCCAGCCAGTGCTCCAGCCACTCGGGGTTGGGCAGGCGGCTCTGGATCGTGTCCAGCGGAAACAGTGCCTTGTTCACATGCAGATTGGTGGGATGCAGCGCCTGCGCGGTACGCCGCGCACTGGCCATCAGCACGCCCACCTTCGCAAACGCACTCTTGGCCTCTACGCCAAAGTTCTGAATCGCGCGCTTCATGTAACGCAGGTAAGCACCGCCATGGCGGGCTTCGTCCTGGCTGAGCTTGGTGTAAATGGTTTTGATGACCGGCTCGGAGTGCCATTCGCTGGCACGGCGGTACCAGTGGTTCAGGCGGATTTCGCCGCAAAAGTGCAGCATCAAAGTCTCCAGCACGGGTGCCGGGTCGAACTCGAAGCGCACCGCTTGCAACTCCGCCTCGGTAGGAACCAGGTCAGGCCGGAAGCGGCGCAGGTATTCCATCAGTACCAGCGAGTGCTTCTGCTCCTCGAAGAACCAGATCGACATGAAGGCGGAGAAGTCGCTGTCGC
>JAYWAV010000112.1:0-6153 GCA_043782015.1 Rhodoferax sp.
CCATTGCGCAGCTGACGCCGACCGGCAAAGTACCGGTGCTGCAGGACGGCACGCTGGCGGTTTGGGATACGCTGGCGATTGCGGAATACGCCGCTGAATACGCAGCTGCGCAAAACCCGGCGGTTTCACTGTGGCCCACGGACCGCGCCGTGCGCGCCCATGCACGCAGCATTTGCGCGGAGATGCACGCTGGCTTCACCGCGCTGCGTTCGGCCTGCCCGATGAATATCGAGGCCGATCTGCCCGCAGTGGGTGCCATCATCTGGCGCGACCAATCTGCCGTGCGGGCCGATGTGGCCTATATCGTTCGCATGTGGTCCGATCTGCTGGCGAAACACGGCGGCCCCATGCTGTTTGGCAACTTCTCGGTAGCGGATGCCTACTTTGCGCCGGTGGTGATGCGGCTGCGCAGTTACGCACTGCCGGTGCCGGCCGACATCGCCGCCTATATGCAGCGCGTCTGCGCATTGCCCGGCGTGCAGGCATGGGTGCAGGACGCGCTTGCGGAAAAGAGCTTTGTCGATTTTGACGAGCCCTACCGCATCAAAGCGTAAAGATTCGGCATGAAAACCTGGCTGGTCGGTGGTGCGGTGCGCGATACGCTGATGGGCTTGCCCGTCAAAGACCGCGACTGGGTGGTCGTAGGCGCCGCGGTGCAGGAGATGCTGGATGCGGGTTACACGCCAGTGGGGCGGGACTTTCCGGTGTTTCTGCACCCGAAGACCAAAGAGGAATACGCATTGGCCCGCACCGAGCGCAAGAGCGCGCCGGGTTATCGCGGCTTTGTGGTGCATGCCTCGCCGGAAGTCACGCTGGAAGAAGACCTCGGGCGGCGCGACCTTACTATCAATTCCATAGCTGCTCAGGCCGATTCCACGGGCGCTATCAACCAAATCGTTGACCCATTCGGAGGACAAGCCGACATTGCGGCCCGGGTACTGCGCCATGTCACCTCGGCCTTTCGCGAAGACCCGGTGCGCATTCTGCGCGTGGCGCGCTTTGCAGCGCGCTTTGGCGACTTCCGGGTGGCGCCCCAGACCCTGGCGCTGATGCGCGAGATGCTGGACAGCGGCGAGGTGGACCATCTGGTGGCAGAACGGGTGTGGCAGGAGTTGTCCAGAGGGTTGATGGAGGTACGGCCGTCGCAAATGTTTGCAGTGCTGCGCGATTGCGGGGCACTGCCAGTGCTGCTGCCGGAATTGCAGTTGGATGCACAGCGCATGCAGGTACTCGACTGGGCCGCCGCCCAAGCCGTGAGCCTACCGGTGCGCTTTGCGTTGATAGACCCTGACGGCAATGCGGCGCTGCACCAGCGCCTGCGAATACCACAAGAATGCGCAGAGCTGAGCACCGCGCTGGCGCACAACCGCACGGCCATCAGCAACTGCGTGGGGCTGGATGCGACCGGCTTGGTGCAATTGCTGGAACAATGCGACGCGCTGCGCAAGCCCCAACGCTTTTCCGACATGCTGCTGGCCTGCCGTTGCGAAGCCAATGCCGTGCAGTGGCCTCCGGCGAATCGTCTCATGCAGGCGCTGGCTCTGGCGCAAGGGGTTGCTACCAATTCAATAGCTGCTCTCGCACAATCCACGGGCGCCAGCGGCCCACAGATCGGTGAGAAGATACGCGAGGCAAGGGTTATGGCAGTTGCCAACGGGCTGGCAACTGCGTAATACTCGCAGCGCACACTGGTACGTATTGACATGCCCACCTCACTGACCATCGAACCTGGCGATCCACAGAAGGATCCGTGGAAACTGGTGCTCGAAAGCACCAGCGATGGCGTGTGGGACTGGAACCTGCAAACCGGTACCGAAACCTTCTCCAGGCGGCTGATCGAGATGTTCGGCTTCGAGGCCCATGAGCTGGCCCAGCGTCCGGACGAGCTGGACCGACGCACCCATCCGGATGACCGGGCGCAAATGGAGCGCGCCCGCAGGGCGCACTTTGACGGACTGTCGCCCACCTATGTGAACGAGCACCGCGTGCAGTGCAAGGACGGCAGCTGGAAATGGGTGCTGACACGCGGCCTGGTAGTGATGCGCGACGCTTTAGGCAAACCACTGCGCATGATTGGCACCCACACCGACATCACCGAGCGCAAGGCCTCCGAAGACCTGATCCGCAAGCAAGCCTATTTCGACACACTGACTGGCTTGCCGAATCGCCGCATGCTGCGCGACCGGCTGGACCAGGAAATCCGCAAATCCAAACGCGACCACACCCAACTGGCGATTCTGTTTATCGACCTGGACCACTTCAAGGAGGTCAACGACACGCTGGGCCATGACCGGGGCGATTTGCTGCTGATCGAGGCGGCCCGGCGCTTGAGCGCTTGCGTGCGCGAGACCGACACCGTGGCCCGTATGGGTGGTGACGAATTCACGATTCTGCTGACCGAGTTGGCGGAAGACACGGATCTGCAGCGGGTGCTCAAAAGCATTCTGGACGCGATGGCGCTGGCGTTCCAGCTCGGGGGCGAACAGGTGTTTGTGTCCGCCAGTGTCGGTATCACGATGTACCCGCTGGACGCGACCGAGGCCGAGGATCTGCTCAAACATGCAGACCAGGCGCTGTATGTCGCCAAGGGTGCGGGGCGCAACCGTTTCAGCTTCTTCACGCCTGCACTGCAGGAGGCCGCACAAACCCGCGTGCGCCTGGCCAATGACCTGCGCACCGGCCTTGCTGAACAGCAGTTCCGCGTGGTGTACCAGCCGATTGTGGAACTGGCAACCGACACCATCCACAAGGCCGAGGCGCTGATCCGCTGGCAGCACCCGGTGCGCGGCATGGTCAGCCCGGCGATGTTCATTCCAATTGCGGAGTCCAGCGGGCTGATTGTGGATATCGGCGAATGGGTGTTTCGCCAGGCGGGTCAGCAGGTGCGGCAATGGCGAAGCACGCTGGATGCGGGCTTTCAGATCAGCGTGAATCGCTCGCCAGTGCAGTTCCATCGCAACGAGGCTGGCTACGCGCCCTGGCCCAAACAGCTTGAGGCGCTGGGTTTGCCGGGCAACAGCATCGTCGTCGAAATCACCGAGGGCTTGCTGCTCGACACCAACGAAGGCGTGGCAGAAGAATTGCTGGAACTGATCGACGCCAACATCCAGATGTCGCTGGACGACTTTGGTACCGGCTATTCTTCACTGTCGTACCTGCAAAAGTTTGACATCGATTTCATCAAAATCGATCAGTCGTTTGTGCGGCATCTGATCCCGGAGTCCACCGATCTGGCGCTGTGCAAAGCCATCATCGTGATGGCGCATGCCCTGGGTATGCAGGTGATTGCGGAGGGCGTAGAGACGGAGCAGCAACGGGATCTGCTGAAGGACGCGGGTTGCGACTTTGGACAGGGTTATTTTTTTGCAAAACCCATGTCTGCTGGTGACTTCGAAGCGTGGATTGCTTCACGCAAGGGTTCGCTCTAGTTTTCCGCCGGGCCGCCCCAAGGTTCACGAAGTGCGGCGAAGCGTGGGCGCTAAAGCCTGTGCGTGCGGTCCCCGTTGGCAAAGCCGATGGCATCAAACGACGAGCCTTTGACCAGCCCAATCACTTTGAAGAACTCGCCCATCTCATGCTCCATCAGCAGCTTGTTAGCCGCCACACGCTGGGGCAAGCGGGACTCTTGCATCGCTTCGGCCAAACCGCAATTGATCAGAAAATGCGCCTGGCTCGTGTAGCCCAAGAGCTCCAGCCCGGAGTCCTGCGCGGCCACTGCAATGCCGGTGAAGTTCACATGCGCGGTAATGTCCTTGTTACCAACGTCCACCAACGGATCGGCATCCGCCATGTGCGCCTGGTGACACATCACCGTGCCCATGTGGCGCTGCGGGTGGTAGTACTCACTCTCTGGAAAGCCGTAGTCCAATAAAAATACGGCGCCTGTCTGCAGTCGATCACCCAACGTGCGCACAAAGGCTTCTCCCTGTACGTGAGTTTCGGTCAGATAGTCGTGTTCGCCCTCCACTTCAAAGGGTGGCGTGAGCGATGTGGGCCGGTCATTCCAGACAAATGCGCCGCTCTCAGAGCAAGCAACACCGCGCTCGTGCCAAGTCCCTTTCGTGCGCACCAGCAACTGCACCGGCATCGCATCCAGCACCTCGTTGCCCACGACGACCCCGCTGAATTGCGCCGGAAGTTCGCTGACCCACTGCAGCTTGTCAGCATAGGCTTGCAGCGTCTCACGCTGGCGTGCCTGCAGCGAGCCGGACAAATCCACGATGGTGTAGCGGCGCATTTTTTTACCCATTGCGACCAGCGCATCCAGCAACTGCAGCGCCAACGTACCGGTACCGGCGCCAAATTCCCAGATTTCATCGGTACCCGTGGCCTCAAGCGCCTGAGCCAACTGCCGGGCCAACGCCTGACCAAACAGCGGGGACAGCTCCGGCGCGGTGACGAAATCGCTCCCGTCAGCGGGCATTTGGCCGAACTTTTCGCGCGCGCCGGTGTAGTAACCCAGCCCTGGCGCATACAGCGCCAGAGCCATGAAGCGGTCAAACGGCAGCCAGCCGCCCTGCGCCGCAATGTCCCGCGCAATATGCGCTTGCAGGCTCTGACTGGCGGCCTGAGTGCCCTTGGTGCCTTCAGAAAAAGGGGGGTTCGGTAAACTCGGGGGTGTTGTCATGTCTCGCCGAATTGTCTCCCAATGTCTTCCACTGCCCGTATCCCCACCGTTCTCGTCACCGGCGCCGCCAAGCGGCTGGGACGCGAGATTGCGCTTGCACTTGCCGCCAGCGGCTGGCGGGTGGCGGTGCATTACCGGGATTCTGTAGCGGATGCTACAAAAACAGTAGCTGACTGCGCACGTTTTACGGGCGGTGCAGCCGCTTTTCGCGCAAATTTGGGAAATGAGGCGGCAGTGCGTCAGCTGTTGCCTGAGGTGATCGCCGCCATGGGCCATGTGGATGCGGTGGTGAATAGCGCATCGACTTTTGAGCACGATGACGCAGCCAGCTTCAGTTTCACCGCGATGGAAAAGCACCTGCGGGCCAATACCGGCGCAGCGATTTTGCTGGCGCAGGCGCTGCATACCCATATTCAGGAACGCGCTGCGGCTGATTCCTCTGCGCGCGGCGAGGCAGACGAAACTGCGCTGATTCGCGGTGCGGTGGTCAACCTGCTGGACCAGAAACTGTGGAACCAGAACCCCGATTTTTTCAGCTACACGCTGTCCAAAGCCGCCTTGGAAGCCGCCAACACCATGCTGGCGCTGGCGCTGAGCCCCTTGGTGCGGGTAGTCGGTGTGGCGCCGGGTCTGACACTGACCAGCCATTTGCTGGACGAGGCCAAATTCAAGGCTTTGCACACCCTGTCCCCGCTGGGCCGCTCGTCTACACCCGAGGACGTTGCCAGCACCGTACTGTTTGCGCTGCAAAACCAGTCCATCACCGGCACTACGCTGCTGGTCGACGGCGGGCAGCATCTGATGCGCTTTGAGCGCGATTTTTCGCTGATGTGACCGCCGATGCCCCCCATGACCCAAGAACACACGACGCCCACGACGGGTAGCCAGATTCTCACGCTCACCGGTTTGCGCTTTGACGCCAACCTGGGCATTCTGGAATCTGAAAAACGCGCACCGCAGCCGATCCAGGTCGACGCGGAATTGAGCCTGGGCAAGCAGCCTTTGTTGCCGCACGACGATGACATCCACCACGTGCTTGACTACCGCAAGGTACGCCAGATCATCATCAACGAGTGCACCGCAGAGCATGTGAACCTGCTGGAGAGTTTGATCGGCAAGCTGGCCAATCGCCTGCTGCAGTTGCCTGGCGTGCTGGGCGTGCGGGTGAAGATTGCCAAGCTGGAAATTTTTGACGATTGTGAAGTTGCCATCCGGATAGAGACTGGAAAGTGGTAGCCGGTCAGTGGTAGCAAAGGGAAGCAGGAGAAATTTATGAATGCAGTTTGGATAGATGAAGAAGTAGCCCTGTCGGCCCACGACAAGGAAATGAAGATCGAGCGCGAAACGCACAAGCTCGAGAAACGCCTGTGCCGCCAGATGGGCCAGGCCATCATCGACTACAACATGATCGAGGAAGGCGACCGCGTGATGGTCTGCATGTCCGGTGGCAAGGACAGCTACGCCATGCTCGACATCCTGCTGAAGATGCAGCAGCGCGCACCCATCAATTTTGAAATCGTCGCGGT
>JAYWAV010000113.1:0-6139 GCA_043782015.1 Rhodoferax sp.
GGCGCTGACATCAACGTGACGATGAATTTCAAGCTGCCTTCTGGACAATGGATTGCCGCGCTGGATGGTTCGTACCTGGACAGTTACAAGAGCCGTTACAGCGAAAGTGATCCATGGACCGACCGTGTCGGCAAGTTCGGCGACGCGTCATTCGGTTGGGATCTGAAACCCCGCTGGAAGCACACTGCCAGCGTGACCTGGTCGCAAGGCGACTGGAGCGCCACGGGATCCCAAAGCTTTGTTGCAGGCTACGACGCAGAAGTTGACGGTTATGGCTCTGGCGTGACGTCGCCCAACGCCCCGACCAAGGTGGATGCCTACTGGTTGTACAACCTGTCAGCCACCTACACAGGCTTCAAAAACGTACGCATCACCGGTGGCATCAAAAACCTGTTTGACACCAACCCACCGTTCTCTGCGCACAATGTGGACAACGTGTCCGGCGCTGGCTGGGATGCCCGTGTAGGCGATCCCCGCGGCCGCGCATTTACTGTCAATGTGAATTACAAGTTCTAAGGTGTTCTGACGGCATCTGTGCCCTCAAGAGAAGCCCCCAGCAGCTACTCGCTGCAGGGGGCTTTTCTTATTCGATGCGGGTAAAGCTTTGCCGCACCCGGACGCGATCACCGCAGTCAAAGTGCCACCACTCAGACGCGATGCCGACAAAACCTCCGTGTTGCATGGCTTCGTAGAGCAAATGCCTGTTGGCCAGTTGTTGCGCTGTCAACAGCCCCTGCAGTAAATGCTCTGCTTCATGTTGGGGGTGCGACAGGATGCTCAACGCGTCGAACGCAGTGCCCATATCCAGCTCTTTGCCCAACGCGTCCAGCAGCGTGACGTCCACGGCCATGCCGAAGGAATGGATGGAGCCCTTGGCGGGGTCGGCCAGGTACTGGCGCAGCGGCGTGCCTTCCAGAAAATCCCAAAGCTCGATCTGCACCCTGTGCGGGCGCAATGCATCTAGCACGATCAATCTCAAATCGGGATGATGTACGCCCAACCAGGCCACCGTGCGCTCCAGCGCAGCAGCAGCGTCACAGTGCAGCCAGGCGCAGTTGAGCGCCCCATAAAGATTGCGACCCACAAAATTGTTGTGGGTGGCATAACGCAGGTCCACCGCCATGCCCTCAATGCTGGTGAGCGCCCGAAAATCGGGGTGCCCGGCGATCAACTCACAGCGCATGGCTCAGACTGCCAGACAGCGGGTCGCCTCATCGCGAATGCACTTCACCAAATGGCGCGCCGACTGCGACAGCGGTGAGGAGTTGGCCGTCAGCAAATACAGTTGCACCGGAATCTGCGGGCTCAAGCATCGGCGCTGCGCTTTGTTGGGCTCGATCTGGGCAGCCGTGAACGGGTCGATCACTGCGGTACCCACACGGTTTTCGACCAGCGTGCGCGCCAGCTGGTAGGTTTGCACCACCGTATGGGCGTCCAGCGTATGGCCAAAGGCCTCGGCTACATTCATCACCTGGTTGCCCAGCGGATCGTCGGTGGCCAGGCCAATCAGGTTTTTCGGAATTTCAGTGACGTGGATGGGTGTGGCCGCCAGGCGGGCTGACCAAGTACCAGCGGGCGCAATCACCGACATAAAGCCCTCAGCCAGCGTCTCTACGCCAATGCTGGGGTTCTTGGGATCGTGCAGGGACAGCGCGAAGTCGGCCTCGCCCAGCAGCAGCGCGGAGACAATCTCGGGCGTGTGGTGGGTGGAGAGTTTGCAGCGCACGTCTGCATATTTTTTGCGCCACAAGGTCAGCGCGGTGGGCACAACCGACATGGCCAGTGTGGGCGTGGAGACCAGGCGCACAGTTTGCTCAGGCTTGTCGCGCAGACTGCTGGCCATGCGCCGCACCGACTGCAGATCGCGGTTCAGGCGGTCTACTTCAACGAACAGTTTGTGCGCCTCGGGCGTGGGATACAGTTTTCCCTTGATGCGTTCAAACAGCGCAATACCCAGTTGCAGCTCGCAATGCTGCAAAACCTTGGTGACGGCTGGCTGCGAAATAAACAGTAGCTGCGCAGCACCGCTGATGGTGCCGGCCTGCATCACCGCATGGAAAACCTCAATATGACGCAGGCGCATGGTTACAAAAATAGTGTGAACTGGTTCTAGCGGTAAACATCTTCAAAATCCATGCCGCCATTGGGCGCCATGATGAAACCTTTGACATCCAATTGCATAGGGATGTAGACCGTGGAGTGGGCCATGGTAATCCAGGGGCGTTCGCGTTTAAAGATTTCCTGGGCTTTTTCGTAGATTTGTACGCGTTTGACCTTGTCGGTCGTACCACGCGCATCTTCCAGCAACTTGTCAAATTCAGCGTTGCAAAACTTGACGCCGTCCGAGCTGGAGGCACAGCTCAGGTTGGGCGACAGGAAGTCATCCGCGTCGCCACTGTCACCTGACCAGCCACTCATATAGACATCGTGTTCACCATTTTTGACACGCTTGAGGTATTCGCCCCATTCGTAGGTCTTGATGTTGGCCTTGACACCGATCTTGGCCCAGTCTTGCTGAATCAGTTGCGCCATTAGCTGGCCATTCGGATTGGTAGGGCGCACGACCGGCAAGGCCCACAGGTCCAGCGTGAAGCCATTCGGGTAGCCGGCCGTGGCCAGCAACTTTTTAGCCCGCTCCGGATTGAACTCATTTTTCAACTTCTTGTTGTAGCCAGGGATCGCCGGCGGGAAAGCGCTGATGGCCTGCATGGCATCACCGCGCGGAAACAGCGCCTTGAAGATGGCATCGCGGTCCACCGCAATGTCCAGCGCCTCGCGTACGTCGCGGTTCTTGGTCGGGCCGCGCTTCATGTTGAACGAGAGATACGAGATGTTCAGCGCCTGGATTTTCTTCAGCACGATGTCTTTGCGCGCCTCGACGGCCGCAATTTCGTTCTCCCGGATCGGCGCAATGATGTGGCATTCACCAGCCAACAGTTTTTGCAAACGCACATTGGGCTCGCGCGTGATCTGGAAAATCAGCTTGTCGGTTTTTTGCGGTGTGCCCCAAAAATCGGGGTTGGCCTCCATGCGCACTACATCGTCTTTCTTATAGGACACAAAGCGGTAGGGGCCGGTGCCAATCGGTGCATTGTTGATGCTTTGCGCCGCGCCCGTCTTGAGCAGATGCTCGCCATATTCCGCCGAATGGATTCCGGAAAAGGCCATGGCGAAATAGGTCAGGAAGGTGACATTCGGGTGCCGCAATACAAAGCGGACGGTATGCGCATCAAGCTTCTCAATTTTTTCAATCAGCTCGCCCAGACCCAGGTTCTGCGGATAAATGAACAAGGCCGGAAACGCCAGGTTGAACGGGTGTTTGGGTTGTGTAAAGCGGCCGTAGGTGAACAGCACATCGTCGGCGCTGAACTCGCGTGTTGGCGTGAAATACGGCGTCTTGTGGAAGCGCACGCCCTTGCGCAGGTTGAATGTGAAGGTCTTGGCATCGCCTGATACCGTCCAGCTGGTAGCCAGTTGTGGTTCCAGGTCGGTGCCGCCACGTTTAAATCCAATCAGCCCCTGGAACATCTGGGTCGTGGTGTTGTTGGTGCCCGCAGAATCCCACAGGCCCGGATCAAACCCTTCGGGGCTGGAATCTGCGCAATACACCAGCGGTTTGGCCATTGCCGTGTTACTCAGAGCCAGAACCATACTGGCCAGCAACAGGATTCGGTAGGGGTACTTCAAGGGGTGTCTCCCGTTTTCAAATTATTCGAGGTGCTGCTGCATCCAGGCATCCACGGCGGCGCCCAGCTGTGCGACGCGCCAGTCGGTCACACAGCCGGGGTGGGGCGCGTAACGACGCCCCAGGTTGCTGGTCATCGCAATGGCGTATTTTCGCGCGTGCGGGCCCAGGCCGGTCACGAGACCAGCATCGGAGGTGTAATTGTCGGTATTGCCGGTCTTGTGTGCGAACAATGCCGTCGCTTGCGCATTGGCGGGGCGGATGTCGGGAGGGAATGCCAGGTGCTGCACCTGTGCCCCGCCTTGCGGCGTTATCCAGTGATCGGGTAGGCGGGCCGGGATACCGACTTGCCAGCCAGGAATTCCTGCCACTACCGTCGTCGACAGAATTTCATGCAGACCCTGGTCTGCCAGCCAGCCCCACAGACGTTTGCGGCTGTCTGCGCTGAGCAATGGCGCGTGCCAAGTCTGCAACCAGGGTGCTTGGGGCACATCGTTCGCCAACAGCCACAGCAAGCGCACCGTGTCCCAAGCCGTCATCTGCAGATGCCCGACCCCGGCTCCATCGCCGTTGCGCCAACCGCCATCGGCTTGGGTGTCGTGCAGCAGCAGCGTATGCAGGCCCAACGAGGCAAACAATTGCTCCAGATGGTTGGTCTCGCCATCGGCGTTTCTCTGGATCAGGCCACCGGCATGCAACAACGCCACCATCGCCGAAGTTGCGTCGTTGTTGCTGGCGACGACCATGGATTCGGTCCAAGTGGCGATGGTTTTGTCTGCGCCACCGTAGGCCCATGCATCGTCCCATCGATAGGCGCCCGTATCCACCACGCGCCCCACGCCAATGGCCACCATCAACTTGATCAGCGAGGCCGGGTAAGGCGCCACAAAACGGTTCTGGCCCTGGCCTGCCAGCGGTGTCCACTGCATCGCATCCCAGTCGCTGTAGGGCAGCCAGGCCGCGCTGTTGCCTTCTTGATCGGTCTGATCGGCCAAGTAGCGGATATTGCCAACCGCTCCGGCGCGCGGTCCCACGTCGGCCACCACGCCATCGGGAAAGTCGCGCGAGAACAGCACATTGGCCCAGACTGGCGCAGCGTCGGCGGGAAAGGCCACGACGGCCAGATCGATACTGGGAAAGTGCGTCAATGGCTGATGGCCATTCTGGGGGTCTATGACTTGCCCGAAATCCAGGCTACGCACCATGCCCAAGAGCGCATCAGCCAGTGTCGCGTTGTCCATCAGTTGGGCCATGTGAAGCCATCCAGCGGTAACGGGCTGTGGCCCTGGCCCATCAGGCTGGCCAAAATGCTGGCGCTGCCGCAGGCAAAGGTAAAGCCCAGTGGACCGTGACCCACGTTGAACCACAAACCGGGTACCGAGCTGGGACCGATGATGGGCGCGCCATCCGGCGTAGCGGGCCGTAAGCCCGCCCATGGCGTAGCCTGCTCATAGTCACCGGCCTGCGGCATATCCGTGCGCGCAATGCGCAGCAGGCTCGCAATACGACCAGGTTCAATGCGGTCGTCCTCACCCACCATGTCGACCATCGCAGCAATGCGCAAATTGTCGCCAATCCGGGCGTACAGCACCTTTTTCTCAAAGTCGGTGATGCTGGACTGCGGTGCCACATGCGCAGCGCCGATCGGGGCCGTCAGGCTGTAGCCCTTGAGCGGATACAGCGGCAGGTCTTGCGACAGCGTGGCAGCCAGGCGGCGGCTGGCAATACCACTGGCCAGCACAAAGGCATCTGCGCCACGCACGCCGTGGTCGGTCATCGCCTGCAGCCGACCATACGAGTTGAAACCAAAGCGCTGCACCTCTTCTTGCACCAGGCCGTTGAAATTGGGATGCGTCGCCAGTGCGGCCATCAATGATTCGCAAAACGCGTGGCAGTCAGCCACCGCTTCGTCTACCGTAAAAATGCCGCCAGCGAGTTGGCCGTTCATCGCTGAGAGGACAGGTTCACGCTCCAGACATTCGTTCGCCGTAAGCACCTGCTGGCTCGCAGACGATGCGCTTTGCGCGGCGCGCGTGAAGGGAGATTGGGTGCGGTAGACGATCAGCTTACCCGATTCTTTCCACTGGAAGTCCGCCAGGTCGGTCGTGGCCATCAGCTGCGACAAGCACTCACGGCTGTAGGTTCCCAGGCGTGCCAGGCGCGCTGTGGTTTCGCGGTTCGCCTGGCCATGGCAACGCATCAGGAATTTCGCCAGCCAGGACCACTGGTACAGATCCGTGCTGGGCTTGAAGCGCAGCGGACCATCTTTCTCCATCAGCCAGCGCAGGGCTTTGAGCGGCACGCCACCATCGGCCAATGGAGAAACATAGCGGTAGCTCAGCTGCCCGCCGTTGGCAAAACTGGTGCCTGTGCCCACGGTGGCAGCCTTGTCCAGCAGCGTGACTTTCCAGCCCGCTTCCGCCAGGTACCAGGCGGTTGTCACGCCCACCACCC
>JAYWAV010000114.1:0-6138 GCA_043782015.1 Rhodoferax sp.
GCCGTCAACACCTCGGCCGTGGCGATGGGGTTTTTGTAATACGCGGCGAACAGGCCCGGCGACTTGATCAATATCTCGCCGTTGTCTGCCACCTTGATCTCCACGCCTTCGCACGGCACGCCCACGGTGTCAGAGCGCGCCTCGTGGTCCGGCTGCAGGCAGACAAACACTGCGGTCTCGGTCGAACCGTAGAGTTGCTTCAGGTTGATGCCGATGGAACGGTAAAACGTAAACAGATCCGGTCCAATCGCCTCGCCCGCCGTATAGGCCACGCGCACGCGGCTAAAGCCCAGGTTGTTGCGCAGCGGTCCGTACACCAGCGCATTGCCCAACGCGTACAACACGCGGTCGCCGAAAGACACAGGCTTGCCATCCATCAAATCCGGCCCCACTTTTTTGGCCACCGCCATGAAGGCGTTGAACATCCGGCGTTTGATCGCGCCAGCGTCTTCCATGCGGATCATCACGCTGGTCAGAAGGCCTTCAAAAACGCGCGGCGGTGCGAAGTAATAGGTCGGTCCAATCTCTTTCAGATCAATGGTCGCGGTACTGGCGGCCTCCGGGCAGTTCACCACATAACCGCACGACAGCCACTGTGCGTAGCTGAAGATGTTCTGCCCGATCCACGCCACGGGCATATAGGCCAACACTTCTTCCGCGTGCGTCAGATGGTCGAACTCAGCCCCGGCGCGCGCGCGGTTCAGTAGCGAATCGTGCGTGTGCACCACGCCTTTGGGGTTACCTGTGGTGCCCGACGTGAAGAACATCGCCGCCACGTCTTGCGGCGTGAGCTTGGCCACCTCTTGCGCAAAGAAGCCCGGCTGCGCTGCCGCAAATGCCTTGCCTGCGGCCAGCAATGCGTCGATGGACTGCAGGCCAGACTCTTCGTAATTGCGCAAGCCGCGCGGGTCATCGAAGTAGATGTTTGCCAACTGCGGGCACTGCGCGCGAATCTCCAGCAGCTTGTCGACCTGCTCCTGGTCTTCAGCAAACGCAAAGCGCACGTCGGCGTTGTTGATCGGGAACACGCACTCGGGCGATGCGGCGTCCTGGTACAGCGGGATCGGCACCGCGCCCAGCGACTGCGCGGCCAGCATCGTCGCGTACAGCCGCGGGCGATTCGCCCCGACCACCACCATGTGGTCATGCTGGCGCAAGCCCGCTTGGTGCAATCCAGCGGCGAGCTGCTCGACCACGGTGGCCAGCTGGCCCCAAGTCATCGTTTGCCAGATGCCGTATTCCTTTTCGCGCATGGCGGCATCGGTCGGACGCGCTTTAGCGTGCTTCAGGAGCAGCTGCGGAAAAGTGGTTTGCGCGCCAGTTGTCATGTCACCTCGGTACATCACCCGGTTATTTCCCCCGCCTCAATGGCGGGGCTCTTCTGTGGCGCGAATGGTAGTTCTGCATTTGACGTCAAGTTGTCATTTGGACGACAATTCATGCCTTTCTCGGTAGGTGTTTTCCCTTCACTTGCCCCATCCTTAGCGCCACCTTACGAGCACCTTTCGCCATGCTGACGACCAGCTCCCTGCACCAGCGCCGCCGCCCTCTGACAGAAGCCGAACTCGCCGCCATTCCGTGGCTGCGCGTGCTGCTGCCCAAGGAGTACGAGCGCGCGGTGGGCGACCTGCAAGTGGCCGAAGCCGCCCCCGGCGAATTTGTCGCCCGCACGGGCCGCCCGGTGACGTACTGGTTTGGCGTGGTGGATGGCCTCTTGAAGATGAGCGCCGACAACGCCGAGGGCCAGACCATGACCTTCACCGGCGTGCCGCCCGGCGGCTGGTTCGGCGAGGGCACAGCTTTGAAGCGCGAGGCCTACCGCTACAACATCCAGGCGCTGCGCAAGAGCCTGGTTGCCGGGCTGCATGTGGACACCTTCCACTGGCTGCTGGACCACTCGATCGGCTTCAACCGCTTCGTGATGAACCAGCTCAACGAACGCTTGGGCCAGTTCATCGCCGCGCGCGAGATTGATCGCCTCAACAACCCCGACATCCGCGTCGCCCGCAGCCTGGCCGCGCTGTTCAACCCAGTGCTCTATCCCGGAGTAGGCGAGGTGTTGCGCATCACGCAGCAGGAGTTGGCGTATCTGGTCGGCCTGTCACGCCAGCGCGTCAACGAAGCGCTGACCAACCTGGCCGCGCAGGGCTCGATTCGGGTGGAATATGGTGGCCTGCGCATCCTCGATCCGCAGGCGCTGCGGTCGCAGGTGTTTCAGGAGAAATAGGGCTGTAGCGCGCATCTGGATTGCGTACGCAGCTATTTATTTTGTAGCGAATCGCATGATTTGAAGAGCAAAAATTCGGTCAATTGTCCACTCATGGGCAAGAATCTGCCTCGGTCAGCTATATAAGCTCTCTATAGATTTTGATTTTTTTACCAACGCGCCAGAAAAATGTCATCCACCAGCACTCCGCCCACAGACACTTCGCAAAACATCGGCAACTACTGCGTTAGCTTCATTGACTTGCTTGGTCAGCCGCTCGCGCCAACGCCGGAGAACGCAAGCCACGCCGTCTGCCTTACGCAAGGTCAGCGCCACAAAGGGAAGCTACGCATGAAATCCGGCTGCAGCGCCCGCTGGATAAGCGTAAGCAGCTATTGTTTTTGTAGTAGATGCTGACGCGCTGCGGAAAATGCAGGCCCGAGTGATTCACAAGGCGCGTAGACTGTCGCCCAGGAAACGCCCTGTTCAGATCTCATCTTCCCAATGACACTGCATCAAGACATACGCTTCTGCACCAGTGCCGATGGCGTGAAGATAGCAACCACGTCCACTGGCAGTGGCATGCCGCTGGTGCGGGCAGGAACCTGGCTCAGCCATCTCGATTGCGATGCCCGCCACGAAGAACCGCAGGCTTACATTCGTGCACTCAGCCGCGGATATACCTACGTGCGCTACGACTCCCGGGGCTGCGGCTTGTCGGACCGCAAGCCGCCTTCCCTCACCTTTGAAGATGGTGTCAAGGACCTGGAGGCGGTGGTGGCTGCACACGGGCTCAAACGCTTTACTTTGTTCGGTTTATCCATGGGCGCAGCCACCTCGATCGCCTACGCCGTACGCCACCCGGAGCAGGTGTCGCACCTGATTCTGATGAGCGGATTTGCCACCTCAGTGTTCAGCACCCCGAATGTCAGCCAGCAGGCCATTGATGAGGCGGAGTTGGTCATCAAGAGTGCGGAGCTGGGCTGGAACAACGCCAAGTCGGTCTTTCGCAAGCTGTTTGTGGCCCAGTTGCTGGGCAATCCCACGCCCGAGCAGCAGCAAGAACTGGAAGAGCGCATGCAGTTGTCCATGACGTCCGAGATGGCCGTGGCCTACCTGCGCAACAATTTCGCTATCAACGTGCGCGATTTGTGTACCCAAGTCAACGCGCCTACGCTGGTGTTTCATTGCCGCAAAGACGAAACGATTGGTTTCGAGCAGGGGCGCAAGATGGCCTCGCGGATTCCCGGCGCCCGTTTTGTGGCACTGGAGGCGCAGGGCCATGTGCTGCTGTCTACCGAACCGGCGATGCAGGTCTTTGAAGCCGAGCTAGGCGCATTTCTGGGGAACACAGGGCCTGCGCCGCAGTTGACCCCGCGGCAGGTCGAAGTGCTGCAAGCCGTGGCCCGCGGACACACCGACAAGGAAGTGGCCAAAGTCCTGGCCTTGAGCCCGCGCACGGTGGAGATGCATGTGTCCGGCGCCATCAAGGCACTGGGCTGCGCAACCCGGGCAGAAGCCGTGCACCGGGCTGGCACGCTGGGCCTGCTGAACGCCTGACTGGGTCGTTTCATGGCCTACGGTAGGCCGTGCCGTAGTCACAGCGAGCCGATACCGTAGTAGGCACACTGGTGCGACTGGCTTCTGAAAACCATACTTTCTCCATCAGCAACACCACCGGAGAAAACTATGCACCTCGCCATCCCTACTGCTATTTCCACCGCAACTCACAACCACTTTGCCTTTGGCAACTGGCTGCGCTCCCTGGTTGCCAACGAGGCCGCGCAAACCAGTCCGGGCACCATGCAACCATACGCCACCCAGCAGATCGCCAAGAACAAGATACTGGAGGTCAAGCAACCATTGGGCGTCACCATTGAATGCCTTGAGGGCTCGGTCTGGATCACGCTGGATGGCGATTCGCGCGACGTGGTTCTGGACGCTGGGCAGGTCTTTGTAGTCGACCGGAATCAGAGAACCCTGCTCCAGGCCCTGGATGCCGCGCGCGTTCGCCTGATCGAACCGGTCCGCGCGCATTAAAGAAGGAAAATCTATTTTTAGACTGTGTCCAACCCCGACCGATCCCGCCAGGCTCTGCAATCCACACCTCCGTTTATGCAGTTTGTCGCGCCGCGCTATGCCTGGCCCGCCGAGCGCGGCACACTGCGGGCAGTGACACCAATCTCCACTTCAGGATGAACAACATGCAAAAACTACTGATGACCATGCTGCTGGCAGCCGCAGCGCCCTTGGCGATGGCGGCACAGGAAACCCGTGAACTCCCGGAGTTCAGGTCCATCACCACGCAGGGTGCGTTCAAACTGGTGGTCACCGCCGGGCAAACGCAATCGGTGGTCGTGTCAGGCGATCAGGATGTGATTGCGAAGCTGAGCACCAAGGTGGTGGGCGACAACCTGGTCATCTCCACGCCAGACGAAAAGAATTTCAAGTGGAAAGACAGGCTGACCATCGTGATTGGCGTGGCGCAGTTGAACAAGCTCCAGATGGAGGGTGTGGGTGACACCACGCTGAACCAGCTATCCGGGGAAGAATTCATGTTGCGCTACCAGGGCGTTGGCAGTTTGACAGCCAACGGAAAAGTGCAGCGGTTCATCCTGAAGGCTGAGGGCGTCGGCACCATCAATGCGCGGGATCTGGAGGCCCAGTTTGTGGAAGCCCGCATGGAAGGCATAGGGTCGGCAAAGGTTCGCGCCAGTGAGTCACTCAACGCCAAGGTGGAGGGCATTGGCTCTTTGACTTACTACGGCAGGCCTGTGCGGGTCGTCAAATCAGCCGAAGGCATTGGCAGCGTGCGCGCGGCGGAATAAGGGTCAGCATTAAGATCCGCAGATGAAAAAATCTTTCTTCGCCGCAAGCCTGGTACTCGCTTTCGCAGCCATCGCTCAACCCGCGCCGCCTCTGACCTCGGGCATAGATACCAGCGCCTTCGACCCTGCGGTGCGCGTGCAGGACGACTTCTACGGTTACATCAACGGCAAGTGGATGCAGTCCACACAGATTCCATCCAGCAAGGCTTCCTGGGGCACCTACCTGCAGTTGCGCGAGACTGCGCAAGAGCAGGTGCGCACCATTCTGGACGAGGCAATCAAGAACCCCGGCCCTGCGGGTAGCGAGACGCGCAAAATTGCCGATTTGTACCGGACATTTGTCGATCAGAAGTCACGCGATCAACAAGGCACCATGCCTTTGCTGGCGGACATCGTGCGTATCGCCGCGCTGAGCGACAAGAAGGACTTGCCTGCGCTGATGGCCTATTTCGCCCGCACTGGCGTGACCTCTCCGATATCGCTGAGCGTCTATCAGGACGCGAAAGACGCGACGCGCTATGCGGTGTACGCCAGCCAGGACGGCCTGGGCCTGCCAGACCGCGACTATTACCTGCAGGATGATGACGCCCGGCTGATGACGGCGCGCAAGGCCTACCGGGCGCATGTGAAGAAACTGCTGATGATGGCCGGGGACAAACTCCCCGCTGACCACGCGGACGACATCCTTGCACTGGAGACGGCGTTGGCGAAGGTCCAGTGGACGCGGGTGGAGAGCCGCGATGCGATCAAGAGCTACAACCCCATTGCCTTCAACCGCATAAGCGAGTTGGCTCCCGGCTTTGACTGGGAGGCGTATGCAAAGGTCTCTGGCCTGAGCGGAAAGACCGACTATCTCGTGGTGCGCCAACCCAGCTACTTCACCGCCATGGCGAGCCTGATTGACAGCACGCCGCTTGACACTTGGCGCAGCTATTTCACCGCGCACCTTGTCGCCAGCTACGCGCCCTATTTGTCGCAATCCATCGTCGACGAGCGCTTTGCCTTCACCGGCAAGACGCTGCGCGGCGTGCCCGAAAACGAGCCGCAGTGGCAATTGGCGCAGCGCTTTGTCGATGGCGCGATGGGCGAAGCGGTGGGCAAGTT
>JAYWAV010000115.1:0-6118 GCA_043782015.1 Rhodoferax sp.
ACTTCGGCTTGCACGACGGCTGCTTTGGCAACGGGCTTGACCGCCGCTTTGGCAACGACTTTGGTTTCTACTTTGGCTTTGGATGCGGGCACTGCAGGGGCTTTCTTGGGCGTCGTTTTTGGCACCGTTTTAGGCGCGGGCTTGACTGACTTGGCGGACTTTTGAGCTGGCATGCAAAAACCTCAGACATCAATGACAACGGGACTGAACAGGCACCAACTCAGCGTTGTGGCAACGCGTTGCTGGAGTGGAAAGAGGGAACTCCATTACAGACATTTCCCGGTTGGCAAGATGGGAGGGCGAACATTTGGGGTGCAGTCCTTGCGGTAAGGCGGCCGGTCGAGATCTTCTGTCTACATTTGGCCTGGCCCGGAGGTGCTGCTGTCGCTCTTGCCGAATCAACCTTGGATTATACCGTCGATTTGGGATTTTTCCAGCTGGCGCGTCAGTTGCAGGCGCCGAGCCTTCAATTCCTGGTAACGCTGCAAGGCGCTGGGGTCGGCCTTGGAGGCCTCAATCGCTTCGGTTTCCTGCACCTTGATGCGCTCTACCAGCAGGCGGTTCAGCAGGTCGCGCAGCTCCAGCGCGGTTTCATCCGGGTGCGCGCCCGTCGTGCCGTGCTCGGCCATCAGCCGCATGGCCAGCTCTTCTACCGGCAGCCCACCCAAGGCCTCACGCAAGCCTTCCCACGGTATCGCCCCATATTCGTGCAACTGGCTTTCCAGCCAGGAAAACAACTCGCCGTGCGGTGCGGGCAGCTCGCAGAGCAACGCGTGCTCCTCGCTGGAGATCGATTCCCACAGGCCGGGTTGCCCCAGCAGCATCCGGGTCACATGGTCAGCGCGGCTGGCGGGCATTGCGCGGCCGAAAGTGCGGCTACGGCTTGGCGGGCGCGGGCCTTGCGTGGTGGGGTGGCGCTTCCAAGCGTTGCCGCTGGGGGCTGTGTTTTGCGCGGGGGCCCACATCGCGGAGAGGGCCCCTGCATCCAGTTGCGCCAGCTTCGCCAGTTCCGCCAAAAGCTGCAGCTTGAGCGCGCCTTCGGGCAGCTGCATCCACAGCGGCTTGGCGTTGCTGGCCATATGGGCGCGGCCTTCGGCGGTATTCAGATCACAATCTTCGCGCGCCGCCTCAATCAGAAAGCGGGAGAGCGGCGTGGCTTCTGACACATAGCGGGCAAAGGCCTCTTTGCCATGCTCGCGGATAAAGCTGTCCGGGTCGTGCTCGGTGGGCAAAAACAGGAATTTGATGCTGCGCACATCGGTCGCATAGGGCAGGGCGCCGTCCAGCGCCTTGCGCGCGGCGCGGCGGCCGGCGCCGTCGCCGTCAAAGCTGAACACCACGGCGTCGGTAAAGCGAAACAGCTTTTGCACATGGTCGGTTGTGCAGGCCGTGCCCAGTGTGGCCACCGCATTGGGAAAGCCCAACTGCGCCAGCGCCACCACATCCATATAGCCCTCGGTCACCAGCGCGTAGCCCATGTCGCGCAGCGACGAGCGGGCTTCAAACAGGCCATACAGCTCGCGCCCTTTGCTGAACACCGGTGTTTCCGGCGAATTCAAATATTTGGGCTTTTCATCGCCCAGCACGCGGCCACCAAAGCCTATGCATTCGCCCTTGATATTGCGGATCGGGAACATCACCCGGTCACGGAAGCGGTCGTAGCGTTTCTCGTCGCTGCTGCCTTCCTCCATGTTGCTGATGACCAGGCCACTCTCGACCAACAGCGCATCGTCGTATTGCGGGAATACGCTGGCCAGCGAGCGCCAGCCCTCGGGGGCATAGCCCAGGCCAAACTGCTTTGCCACTTCACCCGAGAGACCACGCCCCTTCAGGTAGCCAATCGCGCGGGGTGAATCCTTCAGTTGCTTGCGATACGCTTCGCCGGCTTTCTCCAGCACATCGGTTAGCGTATTCTGCTTTTGGCGCTGGGCCAGCGCGCGGGCACGGTCTTCGGGGGAGCCTTCCTCTTCGGGCACCACCATGCCGTACTGGCCTGCCAAATCCTTCACCGCTTCAATGAAGGTCATGCCCGCGTGGTCCATCAGGAAGCTGATCGCGTTGCCATTTTTGCCGCAGCCAAAGCAGTGGTAGAACTGTTTGGCCGGGCTCACTGAGAACGACGGTGACTTCTCCCCGTGAAACGGGCACAGGCCCATGAAGTTCGCGCCCCCCTTCTTGAGCTGTACATAGCGGCCCACGATGTCCACGACATCGGCGCGCGCGATCAGCTCCTGAATAAAGGTTTGGGGGATTGCCATATCGAGGATTGTAGGAACAAGACTCGGGGCAACGCTGACCAAGTCCGTTCGCGTTGAGCTTGGCCTGTCCTGAGCTTGTCGAAGGGGCGAAACGCAGCCTTGCAAATCAACGACTTGACCAAGGCTTCGACAAGCTCAGCCCGAACGGAGGTCTCGGCACTGGTTAATCGCCCAGCACGATCCCTTCGCGCCGCGGATCGGCAGCGCCGGTGATACTTCCGTCCGACAAGCGCTCCAGTACGTGCAGGCCACTGGGCAGCTCGTACTCCTGCACCTTGTGGCCGCGGCGGTTCAGCGTGGCTATGGTGCTTTGGCTAAAGCGCCCGGTTTCCAGAAATGTCGGGCCATTGAGGCTGCCAAAGCTCGGCAGGTTGATGGCATCCTGCAAAGGCAGTTGCCAATGCAGACGTGCGTACAAGGTTTTCGCCACAAAGTGCGCAATCAACGGGCCGCCAGGGCTGCCCAGCGTCATCACGGGTTTGCCTGCCGCGTCGAACACCAGCGTGGGCGACATCGTGGAGCGAGGGCGTTTGCCGGGCTGCACGCGGTTTGCCACTGGCTTGCCGTCTGCGCCCGTGGGCTGCACGCTGAAGTCTGTTAACTGGTTGTTCAGCAAAAAGCCGCCCTTCAGGCCCACGCCGCGGTTCACCAGAATGCGCGCCCCCCAAGCGTCTTCGATGCTGGTAGTCATCGCCAGCACATTGCCATAGCGGTCCATCACCGACACATGCGACGTGCCTGATTCGGGCTGATCTTGCATAGGCGCATGGGCCAATACTTCTTTGCCCGGGCTTCCTGCTTCTGTAATTCCCATGCTGATACCGTCTGGATCTGCGTCGATCTTGCGTGCGCGGCTGCGCAGATAGCCCGACTCCCACAGCGACTCCCACGCGCCCGCGGGCGGTTCCACAAAGTCTGGATCGGCCACATATTGCGCGCGGTCTGCGAACGCGAGTCGTGCCGCTTCGGTATAGAGATGTAGCCACTGGGGGGAAGGCAATCCGCTTTCCATTGGCAGGCTTGCGGCAGGTGTGTTGTCCAGCAAGCCCAGCATTTGCGTGAGGGCAATCTGGCCAGAACTGGGCGCACCCATGCCGCAAATGCGATAGGTCTTGGAAGCAACGACGTGCGCAAAGCATGAAGGCGCGCGCACCTTGGCCTGGTAGCCGCGCAAGTCTTCCAGCGACAGGCTGCCGGGATTGGAGTGGCCCTGCACCTTGCGCACCATGGCTTGCGCCACTGCGCCGGACATCATTGCGTCCGGCCCTTGCTCCGCAATCGCCTGCAATATCGCGGCGAGTTCCGGATTGCGCAGCAGATAGCCCGCAGGGCGCGGCTGTCCCTTGTCATCGTAGAAATAGGCCGCAGCATCCGTGTCATTGCGTAGTTGCGTTTCACTACCAAGCAATTTCGCCATACGCGGACTCACCACAAAGCCGTCGCGCGCCAGCGCAATTGCGGGCGCGAACAAATCTGTCCACGGCAAGCGGCCATGCTGCTGGTGCGCCAGATACAGCATGCGCAGCACACCGGGCACGCCGACCGAGCGCCCGCTCACGACGGCCATCACACGTGAAATCGGCTTGCCTTGCGCGTCCAGAAACAAGTCTTCTCTCGCGCCAGCGGGCGCAGTTTCGCGCCCGTCAAACGCCTGCGTGGTCTTGCCATCAAAGTGCAACAGAAATGCGCCACCCCCCAAGCCGCTGGATTGCGGTTCTACCAGCGTCAATACCATTTGCGCGGCAATCCCCGCATCGATGGCGCTGCCACCGCGCGCCAGCATTCTGTTGCCCGCATCAGCCGCCAATGGGTTGGCCGCAGCGATGGCATAGGTCATGTGGGTTGCTCCCGCCTTGGCACTCCAGCCGCTGCTGCCTTCAGGTTGGACCAGCGGCGTTTGCGCCCATGCCGTGCCGATGACCGCGGCGAGCAGGAAGCAAAGTGATCTCACTTGGCTTTGGGCACGCGGCCCAGCAGATAGAACTCGGGGTTGGGCATCATGCTGGTCACATTGGCCATGCGGTTGGAGAGGCCAAAGAACGCGGTGATACCCGCAATGTCCCAGATGTCTTCGTCGTCAAACCCGTGCGCGTGCAGCGCATCAAAGTCGGCGTCCTCCACAGTCGCGCTGTGCAGGCAAACCTTCATTGCAAAGTCAGCATCGCGCGCTGGCGCGGCGTGATGTCGGCCTTGCGGTAGTTCACGGCCACCTGGTCGGCGATCAGCGGTTTCTTCTCGTAGATACGCAAGATCGCGCCGTGTGCCACCACGCAGTACAAGCAGCTATTGGCTGCGCTGGTGGTTGTGATGATCATCTCGCGCTCGCCCTTGGTCAGGCTGCTGCCTTCACGCAGCATCAGCGCGTCGTGGTACGCGAAGAACGCGCGCCACTCCGCCGGGCGGCGTGCAAACGCCAGAAACACATTGGGCACAAAGCCCGATTTCTCTTGCACCTCCAGAACCTTGGCGCGAATGTCTTCGGGCAGTGTGTTCAGGTCGGGCTGGGGATAGCGGGGCTTGGCAGTTGTCATAGTGTTTGTTGTCTTGTGTAGTGGCCACATCGTAAGGCCGCGTTAGCTCTGGCCTTGGGTATTGGCTTTGGCTATAGATTTCATTAATAAAACTATCTTGATCGATAGAGGTTGAAAATCTACACTGGCTTGGTCAGTCCAGTACCAACAACCCTCAGGAGATACGTATGTCGACCGAAGCCAAATGCCCCTTTCACCACGCTGCCGCTGCCGGCACCACCAACAAAGACTGGTGGCCGAACCAGTTGCGCGTAGACCTGCTGAACCAGCACGGCAACAAATCCAACCCGCTGGGCGACACATTCAATTACGCCGAAGCTTTCAAGACGCTGGACTACTCTGCGCTGAAGGCCGATCTGGTCAAGCTGATGACCGACTCGCAAGACTGGTGGCCAGCAGACTTCGGTCACTACGGCCCGCAGTTTGTCCGCATGGCCTGGCACAGTGCCGGCACCTACCGCACGCTCGACGGCCGTGGCGGCGGCGGGCGCGGGCAGCAGCGCTTTGCGCCGCTGAACTCCTGGCCCGACAACGTCAACATCGACAAGTCGCGTCGCCTGCTGTGGCCCATCAAGCAGAAATACGGCCAGAAGATTTCCTGGGCCGACCTGTTCATCCTGGCGGGCAACGTGGCGCTGGAGTCTATGGGCTTTCGCACCTTCGGCTTTGCCGGTGGCCGCGAAGACGTGTGGGAACCCGATATGGATGTGAACTGGGGCTCCGAGACGCAGTGGCTGGCTGCTGACAAGCGCTTCAGCGGTGGCGGCGACCGCAACAAGGGCGAGGGCGAGCTGGACAAAAACCTGGGCGCCACCCACATGGGCCTGATCTATGTGAACCCCGAAGGCCCCAACGCCAGCGGCGACTACATGGCCGCCGCCAAAGATATCCGCACCACCTTCTACCGCATGGCGATGGACGACGAAGAAATCGTCGCGCTGATCGCAGGTGGCCACACCTTCGGCAAGTCGCATGGCGCGGCGCCCGAATCGCACAAAGGCCCGGAGCCCGAAGGCGCAGGCATAGAAGCACAGGGCCTGGGTTGGAACAGCAGCTTCGGCACTGGCCACGGCAAAGACACTGTTTCTTCAGGCCTGGAAGTCACCTGGACCACAACGCCTGCGCAGTGGGGCAACAACTACTTCGAGAACCTGTTCAAGTTCGAATGGGAGCTGACCCACTCGCCCGCAGGTGCAAAGCAGTTTGTCGCCAAAGATGCGCCAGAGATCATCCCCGACGCACACATTCCCGGCAAGTTCCACAAGCCCACGATGTTGGTCACCGACCTGACTATGCGCTTTGACCCGGAGTTCGGCAAGATCTCCAAGA
>JAYWAV010000116.1:0-6084 GCA_043782015.1 Rhodoferax sp.
GCCCAGCACGTCACGCCCCAACAGGAAAGTGCAAAGGTCCAGGGTGCGGTTTGCGCCCGCAATCATGCTGCGCAAGGACTGCAGTGCCTGCCTGCCGTCCTGGTGGATTGTGAGTTGTTCAAAGGTCGCAGCGCCGGGGATGCCCATGGCTGCGGCGAGCTGCTCGGTGATGGCCGCAGGCTTACCCCCTTCCGGCGCAGCGATGGAGGCAAATTTTGGGTTTTTCACCGCGGCATGGCCGACGAGTTTGCGGTTGCCAAACAGCAAGAACAAGGGCAAAGCGACGTAGGGCAACAGTAACAGCGAGATGATCCAGGCCATGGCGGCGGACGGGTGGCGACGCTGCCTGAAGGTGTGCGAGGCAATGGCGTAAACGGCCAGACCCAGAAATACCGCAAGGCCATGCAGCGTCAGCCAATGGCGCGCCCAAAGTTCATTCAGCATGGCGCGGGCACAATGGGCGATTCAGGAGTTTCAACATGCCTCTTGTACTGCCCATTGTCTCCATTTTGACCACCGGCATTCTTGTCATCATGCAGATGGCCTTGATGCTCAATGTTGTGCTGGCCCGCCTCCACACCCGCCAATCCCTGGGAGATGGCGGCCATCAGAAGCTGCAACAGGCGATCCGCCGCCATGGCAATTTTGCGGAAAATGCGGCGCTCTTCGTCATTGGCATTGCGCTGCTCGAACTTGCAGGCGGCAGCCGTTCAGGCATTGTGATGCTGTGCACCCTGTTTGTCATTGGCCGGGTCAGCCATGTCATCGGGCTGTCGATGCAGAGGACGTCTAATGCGCCGCGAACGGTTGGCATCGTGCTGACCGCCTTTGTGGGCGTGGCGTTGGGCATTCGCCTGATTTTGTTTGCCGTTGCCCATTGGCCGGGGGCCTGATTTTCAGGCCGGTGGGTTGGGCTGCGCCTTGTCGTCTTTTTCAGCGTTGTCCATGTGTTCGGTCAGTTTCTTCACGCCTTCAAACCCGGCGATGGCAGCAATGCCTTCGGTCAACAGCGAGGCGTTGGGGTCCAGCTTTTTGACGCCTTCAACAGCGACCACTGCACCAATTATTTCGTTCAACAAACTCATGATTTCTCCTTTAAAAACTGCCTGCACCAAGCAATGATGCACACCATCCTAGCATGGGAATTTACCCGGCACAGACATTGAATTGCGCGTGAAGCACGGGTTCAAAATGAGCGCGGTTGAGGTCTGTTTTCTGATTGCGCGTCCGGACTCCCCCGCCTAAAACAGAAAGCCTGCGGACAATACCTGTTCGCTCATCCAAATCTTCTGATCAGCCGTGCCCTGAAATACTGGTACGCCCCGCAGCACGCCGTAGGCCAGTTTTGACGTGAGTTCGAGGAAGATTGACTTGTAGACACGATAACGCAGACCAAGCTCCACACCAGCGGTCCAGCCATTGACTTGCCACCAGTCGTTAGGGGAGAAACAACAGATGTTTTGTGTCTTGGGACCGACCTGGTTTTGATTTCCCAAAATTGTATTGTCGGCATGAGGCAACAAAATGCCTGCACCGACCCGGCTGATCAATTGCAAGTCCCCCGCCTGTTGTTCAGGCCCATACAGATGGCGCAACCAGACAGCGTTCACCATCAGATGGTTCAAACCGTTGTGCAGTGTGTAATTGAAATTCTGCGCGTTGAGGACCATAGGGCCGTTGACGGGCTGGTTGTTGATGGTCCCGGTCACCGTCGCGGTTTGGTTGAGGTCGACGTTGTATTTGCTATGGTCCAAAGAAAACTCGATGGCAAAGGTTTTCTCTGGATTCATGAATTTGCCAACCCTGATGTTCTCCTGAGGGTTGGTGAAATCCAGGTTGGTCAAAGAACCCAGCGTATCTTGCACACTGGTCGGAAAGTCACTGCCTGCGGCCTGATGCACCGTGAAATCGTTGCCCTGGCCTGGCTGGGACACGTGAATGTCAGAAGGCGCGTACTGTTGCCGGCTATAACCCCATGAGAAATACCAGTTGCCCTCTTTGCGCAGGGCGCGATCCATTTTTTTCTCTGCGGATTCTTGTGGCACCGCACTTCCGGCGCTTGCAGATTGGGCGTCGGGATTGCCCTGGGCCAGCGCGATAGAACAAGACCATATGAATAGGATCGCCACACCTATCAGGTGCCTTGCCATTCTTGAATTCATATCGAAGTCTCAGGTATTCGGATGAGATTGCGGCTGAGCGACCACCTTGGTGGTCAATATCGCGTCGAAGCCGTTCACTTTGCCGAGCGCATCTTCCAGTTCGTCGGCCATGCCCAGCTTTGACATGCCGCCCAGGAAGCTCAACATCTGGTCGAGGCTTTTGAGTGCGGCCACGCGATAAATGATGCCGGCCTGGTTTTTGATGGCTACCTGCCAGGTTGCCACCGGGTCGCTCGATTCCTGCCAGCTCTTGGCCAGAATCTCGCAGACTTCAACATCCTGTTGTCCGAATTCGACGCCTTCGATCAGACGGGTGAGTTCACTCATGTTGTTGCATCTTGCTTTGGGTGTTGATTTGTCCGATGCCAGGCCTGGCGCTGATGCGTGACCTGCCCGTCATTGGTTGACTAGCAGGCGTTTATCGCCGAAACAGGCTGACCACTAACTGACCAGAGGGATGCGGCTTCTACTTACTAGACCGCATTTAAACCCGCGTGGGGGGGCAGAAAAACATATGTCCGGTCGTCCAGCACTGGCCCCGTCAGCCGAGCATTCAAACGTGCATCCACCTGGGCGACACCCTGCCCTTCAGCCTTGTTGCCAACTCTCCCGATCCGGACCTTAATGCAATTACTGCAATGGCAAAGGCCGCCATTTCGCCAGGCGGTTTTCCACCATGGTCATCAGGTATTCCGCAGCCAGGGCCACAACCATGATGATGACGATGGCGGCGTACATGCCGGCCGCGTCAAACGAGCCTTTGGCAACGTTGATAAGCAGGCCAATGCCATAACGCGCACCGACAAATTCGCCGACGATGGCGCCCACGATGGCGAACCCGAAACTCACATGCAGGGACGCGAATATCCAGCTCATGGCCGATGGAATCACCACTGAGCGGGTAAGTTGCCAGCCCTTGGCCCCGAGGATCTGCGCATTGGCCAATAGATTGCGATCAGCTTCCACCACGCCCTGGAAGGCATTGGCGAACACCACAAAAAATACCATGACAAATGACAGAGCCACTTTGGAAGTCAAGCCCAAGCCAAAGATCATGATAAAAATAGGCGCCAGCACGACCCGAGGCACCGAGTTGATGACCTTGATGTAAATCGAAAACACGTCGGCCAGCATGCGGTTGCGGCCCAGGGCGATGCCGGCCACGATGCCGGCCATGGACCCTGAGAAGAAGCCCAGCAGCGATTCCTCCATGGTGACCCACAGGTGGTACCAAAGCGGGCCTTCCGACGTGCCGTCCACCACCCACTCCGCCAGGCGCCGGGTGATGGCCAGCGGGCTTGAGAAAAAGAAGGCGTCGATCAGCTTGAACCGCACCGCAAATTCCCAGGCACCCAGGAACACAATCAAAATGAAGTAGCGCCAAAAATAGACTGTACGTGTTCGCCTGCGTACGGCCAACGCGGCGGCGGCCTCGATTTCGGCGTCGGACGTACCTCGTTCAAAAATGACGGTAGCCTTAGTTGCATCGGTCATCAATTCAGTTCCTCAGGCCACCAGCGCCTCGTCAGGGGATGCGCCGCGCAACACTTCATCGCGCAGGTCTCCCCATATAGTGCGCGAAATGTCGATAAAAGCGTTGTCATAGTGAATTTCACTAACGACACGGGGACGGGGTATGTCAATCGTGTACACCGACTTGACAGTTGCCGGACCAGAGGTAAGCACATAGACCTTGTCAGCAAGCGCAATCGCCTCTTCAAGGTCGTGCGTTACAAAGACCACGGAGGCCCTGGCTTGGGACCACAGGCCGAGCAATTCGTCATGCATCAATACACGGGTCTGCACGTCCAATGCAGAAAAGGGCTCGTCCATCAACATAATCTGCGGCTCGTTGATGAAAGTCTGTGCCAGCGAGACGCGTTTGCGCATGCCACCGGAGAGCTGGTGGGGAAATTTGGACTCGTGCGCCGAAAGGTGAACGCGCGCCAGCCATTCACGCGCGTTGGCATAAGCCTGTTCGGGCGGCACGCCCCGGAACAGAGGCCCGGCCACCACATTGTCGATCACGCTGCGCCAGGGGAAAAGCGCGTCGGTTTGAAAGGCAAAACCGATGCGCGGGTCGATGCCGGTGACAGCCACACCCATGACCCTCACCTCACCCGCAGAGGGTTTGGCCAGGCCCGTAATCAGGTTCAGCATGGTGGATTTTCCGCAACCGGTGGGGCCTACCACCGCCACGAACTCGCCGCGCTCCACCGTCATGTTGAAGTCCCGCAACGCGGTCATTGATTTGCCATCCTGCGTGATGAAACGCCGGCTGACGTTGATTAGTTCAATCGCCGGGGTGGCGGTGCCATCAGCCATTTGTGCCTCTGGCCTATTTGGCATTCTTGACAAATTCGTTGGTGAAAGTTTTTGACAAATCGACCGTCTTGCCCCTGAAGTTCTTAGAGAAAACCGACAGCACGGTGAGAACCGTTTCGGGGCCGCCTGGCGGCATCACGCCATCGGTCGTGAACATGGTTTTGCCATCGGCCAAGGCCTTGATATAGGCATCCTTGTCGCCCGTATAAAAATCTCTGGGCATTTTCTCGGAGATCTCGGCCGCACTGTGGGTGTTGATGAATTTCAACGCCTTGACAAAAGCGTTGGCGAGCTTCTGCACTGTCGGCCTGTTCTTCTCCACCCAGTCCGTGGGCATGTACAGGGATGCCGCCGGATAGGTGCCTCCCAATGCCTGTCTGGTCTTTTCCATCGATCGCAAGTCAACCAGGATTCGTGCTTCACCGGTCTTGAGCAGGCGTGAAATGGTCGGCTCCGTGGTCATGCCAGCCTGAATCTTGTTCTGCTGCATCGCGGCGATGAAAGTTGTGCCAGCACCCACTGGGACAGAGGTGAATTCGCCCGGAGGAACTCCAGCTTTAACCATCAGGTAATGCGTGAGGAAATTGGTGGAGGAACCCAGGCCGGTGACGCCCAGGCTTTTGCCGCGCAGGTCGGCCATGGATTTGATTTGAGGGTGTTTGCTTGAGACCAGTTCGACCTCGCCGGGCGTCTGGCCCAGCTGAACGACCGATTTGACGTATTTGCCTTTGGTTTGCAGGTCCACACAGTGGTCATAAAACCCAACGACGCCCTGGACTGCGCCGGCCAGCATTTCATTTTCGGCATCCACCCCCGCGCCTTCATTCAGCAGTTCCACGTCCAGCCCTTCGGCCTTGAAATAGCCCAGGCTTTCCGCCAACTTCGCTGGCAGGTAAATGTGCTTTTCGTAGCCCCCGACCATAACGGTCACTTTGCCGGCCGACAGGGCACAAAATGAAATCAGAAGCAAAAAAGCAAAGCAAATTGCCTGATAACGGCGGATGAGACAGAAGTCGCTTTTCATGGAGTCTCCAGATGTAGGCGAACAGGCAAAGACAGATACCAGACCCCGCATTTTGCTGAAAAAAAAGAAGCGTGCCGTTTTTCGGCACGCTTCAATGCCCGCAATGAACAGGCCCTTGGAGAAAAGTTACTGAACGGTCGATCAGAACTTGAAGCGCATGCCCAAACCGACTTCCGTTGCCGACGTTGCGCCATTGGCCTGGGCAGCGAGGTAGGTGCCCGTGGTGGTCAACTGGTCGAAAGCGAGGTAGAACTCGGTGGACTTGTCCAGATGGTAGAACACCGAGCCATACAGGGTGCGGCGGTCGCCGGTGGCGACCCTGGTGATGGCACTCGTGTCGCTGTAGGCATTTTGCACGTATCCTGTGGCCGCCGCAGCTCCCGCGTTGCTGGCGCTCATGACCTGGTAACCGAGCTCATAATCGAATGCACCGGGAGGTGTAATTTTGGTTGAAATCGTCCAGGCATTGTCCGTTCGGTTTCCCAGCGCGGCAGCCTGTTGCGCCGTGTAATTGAAATACCCGGCGTTGATCCGCACCAGTGGCCCAATCTGCACGTTGCCTCCGATCGATAC
>JAYWAV010000117.1:0-6080 GCA_043782015.1 Rhodoferax sp.
CGGGGCGGCGCTGGGCCTGTCGCTGCGGCAGATGCGCTACCGCATCGCGCGCCTGGGCATCCAGGCCGGCGAACATGGCGCTGAATGAGGCGCGGAGCGGCGGCGCCACGCTGCCGGCGCGCCCTGCCCGCTGGCGCCAGGGCTGGTGGTCGGGCGCCTCGCGCTGCAGCTCACCCAACTTCGGGCCGCGGCCCGAGGGCATGGCGGTCGAACTGGTGGTGCTGCACGCAATCAGCCTGCCGCCGGGGCAGTACGGCGGTGATGCGATCGAACGCCTGTTCACCAACCGCCTCGACCCTGAAGCTCACCCCTCTTTCGACCCCCTGCGCGGGCTGACCGTGTCGGCGCACTTCCTGGTACGACGCGATGGCCAGCTGCGCCAGTTTGTGTCCTGCGACCAGCGTGCCTGGCATGCGGGTGTCTCGCACTGGCGCGGCCGCGACAACTGCAATGACTGGTCGATCGGCATCGAGCTGGAGGGCCTGGAGGGCCTGCTCTTCGATGCGCCGCAATACCGCAGCCTGGTGCGCTTGCTGGGGGCCATCGCCCGCCGCTACCCGGTGCGCGAGCTGGTGGGCCATGAGCATGTGGCGCCCGGCCGCAAGCAAGACCCGGGGGCCGGCTTCGACTGGACAGCGCTGCGGCAGCACAGCGGGTTTCCCCCCGGCCTGGCGAGCGTGGCCTGAGCCTGGTCGGGCGCGGCCAGCCTGAGCGCCAGCAAGGGCGCGGCCTGGCGGCCCGAAAGCGCGCGCAAGGCCAGCAAATCCGGCCCTTCAGGCGGGCCGGCGCTGGCCCGCTGCGGCCTGCACCACGGTGGCCGCCGTGGCGCTGGTTTCGGCCCTTGGCCCGGCCCGCCCAGTTCAGGGTAAGCACGCTACCGGTAGTGCTTGAACGGCCAAACAGCCCTAGATATAGTGCCCATTCATGCTATTCTTGGGCCTCTGATCCACCGCTGGTGCAGCCCATTTCAGGCCACGCGGTGCCCACTGGCCCTGTTGTAGAAGTGTTTTTCTGTCTTCTCACCGAGGGTCGTCCTGTCGTCGTTGCAGGGCGGTCAAGGGGCGGCGGCCTTAGCGGGCCCGTCGCGTTGTCAGATCCGGCTGCAAAGCCCAGCCCTGGTGCGGGTGGCAGTGCCCAGGCACTGGCCAACACCGTCCATCACTGCAATCCCCATACGGTGGCGCCCATGCCACCTGACATCGAAGGAAATCCATGCAAACCATTGTTGCCAGCAGTCTGTCCGCTGTGATCGCGCCCCGCGCTGGCCCGCCTGCGGGCGCGCTGGCCAGTGCCTATGCCGGCTACCAGATCATCCGGCGCAACGGCTCGGTGGTGTCCTTTGAGCCCAACAAGATCGCCGTCGCGCTGATGAAGGCCTTTCTGGCGGTGCATGGCACCCAGGGCGCGGCCTCGGCCAGCGTGCGCGAGACGGTGGACGCCCTGACCGAGAGCGTGGTGCGCGCGCTGCTGCGTTCGCGCCCGGGTGGCGGCACCTTCCACATCGAGGACGTGCAGGACCAGGTCGAGCTGGGCCTGATGCGTGGCAGCCACCATGAGGTGGCCCGTGCTTATGTGCTGTATCGCGAGCGCCGCAGCCAGGAGCGTGGCCGCCAGGTGCAAGCCGCCACCCCGCAGGCGCCCACCCTGCATGTGATTGACGGCGGCCAGCGCGTGCCGCTGGACATGGACCGCCTGTCGGCCCTGATCCATTCAGCCTGCGAGGGCCTGGGTGCCGACGTCAAGGGCGACCCGATCCTGGCCGAGACCCGCCGCAACCTGTATGACGGCGTGCCCATCGAAGAAGTGCACAAGGCCAGCATCCTGGCCGCCCGCACGCTGATCGAGAAAGAGCCGGCCTACACCCGCGCCACCGCCCGCCTGCTGCTGCATGCGATCCGCAAGAACATCCTTGGCGAGGAGCTGACGCAAGCCGAGATGGCGCTGCGCTACCCCGAGTACTTTGCGCAATTCATCAAGCGCGGTGTCAAGGCCGAGCTGCTGGATGCGCGCCTGCAGCAATTCGACCTGGCCCGGCTGGGCGCGGCGCTCAAGCCCGAGCGCGACTTCCAGTTCGACTACCTCGGCCTGCAGACCCTGTTTGACCGCTACTTCCTGCACATCGACGAGCAGCGCATCGAGATGCCGCAGGCCTTCTTCATGCGCGTGGCGATGGGCCTGGCCCTCAACGAGATCGACCGCGAGGCCCGCGCCATCGAATTCTATGAAGTGCTCTCCAGCTTTGATTTCATGTCCAGCACGCCCACCCTGTTTAACAGCGGAACGCTTCGCTCGCAGCTTTCCAGCTGCTACCTCACCACCGTGCCCGACGACCTGGACGGCATTTACGAGTCCATCAAGGAAAATGCACTGCTATCCAAATTCGCTGGCGGCCTGGGCAACGACTGGACCCGTGTGCGCGCATTGGGCTCCCACATCAAGGGCACCAACGGCGAGTCACAAGGCGTGGTGCCTTTCCTCAAAGTAGTGAACGACACCGCCGTTGCAGTCAACCAGGGCGGCAAGCGTAAAGGCGCGGTCTGTACCTACCTGGAATCCTGGCACCTGGACATCGAGGAGTTTCTGGAGTTGCGCAAGAATACCGGCGATGACCGCCGCCGCACCCATGACATGAATACCGCCAACTGGATCCCCGACCTGTTCATGCGCCGCGTGATGGAAAAGGGAACCTGGACCTTGTTCTCTCCCTCCAACGTGCCGGACCTGCACGACCTGTTTGGCGCTGATTTCGAAAAGGCCTACGTGGCCTACGAAGCCCGTGCCGCACGGGGTGAAATCAAGCCGTCGCGCACTCTGCAAGCCGCCGACCTGTGGCGCAAGATGCTCACAATGCTGTTTGAAACCGGCCATCCCTGGATCACGTTCAAGGACGCCTGTAATGTTCGCTCGCCCCAACAGCATGCGGGCGTGGTGCACTCCAGCAACCTGTGTACGGAAATTACACTGAACACCTCCGACACCGAAACCGCTGTCTGCAACCTGGGCTCGGTCAATCTGTTGCAACACTTGAAGGACGGTGAGAACGGTAAAGTTCTGGACCACGACAAACTCAAGCGCACCATCACCACAGCCATGCGCATGCTGGACAACGTGATCGACATCAATTACTACGCCGTCAAGAAGGCGCGTGATTCCAATCTGCGCCACCGCCCGGTGGGCCTGGGTGTCATGGCCTTCCAGGACAGCCTGTACGAATTGCGCATTCCCTATGCATCCGATGCCGCCGTGCAGTTTGCAGATACCTCGATGGAGGCCATCAGCTACTACGCCTACTGGGCCTCCACCGAACTGGCGCGCGAACGCGGCAAGTACTCGTCCTTCCGTGGTTCGCTGTGGGACAAGGGCATCCTGCCACTGGACACGCTGGACATGCTCGCCAGCGCACGCGGTGGCTATGTAGAAGTAGACCGCTCTGCGACGCTGGACTGGGATGCACTGCGCAAGAAGATTGCCACCGACGGCATGCGCAATTCCAATTGCGTGGCGATTGCGCCTACCGCAACCATCTCCAACATCATTGGTGTGGACGCATCCATCGAGCCGTGCTTTGGCAATCTCTCCGTCAAGTCCAACCTGTCCGGCGAGTTCACCGTGATCAATAGCTACCTGGTGCGCGACCTGAAACGCCTGGGCTTGTGGGATGACGTGATGGTGATGGATCTGAAACACTTCGACGGCTCGCTCAGCCCGATCGACCGTGTCCCACAGGAAATCAAACAACTGTACGCCACCGCATTTGAAGTCGAGACCCAATGGCTGGTGGAAGCCGCCGCGCGCCGCCAGAAATGGATTGACCAAGCGCAGTCGCTCAACATCTATATGGCTGGCGCCTCTGGCAAGAAGCTGGATGAAACCTACAAGCTCGCCTGGCTGCGTGGTCTGAAGACCACCTACTATCTGCGCACCATGTCCGCTACGCACGCAGAAAAATCTACTGTAACTGCAGGTCGCATGAATGCCGTGTCATCCGGCAACGATGCACCAGGCTCCACCCGCGCGTCCAGTGCACTGGACGCAGCGGCTGCAGCTGCGCAATCACAAATGGAATTGGCCACCAACGCAGCGACTGACATCAAATTCTGCGGTGTAGATGATCCAACATGCGAGTCGTGCCAGTAATTGCACGATGCCTTGCACCGTCATTGCGATGCAATTGAACAACACATATCGGTAGCGAAATGCATGATTGCTTTTCATTTCATTTCGCTGCTCTCATAATTCGCTGATTGGAAACATCTATGTTGACCTGGGACGAAGAAGTCAAGCCCTCATCGCAGACAAATTTTGTACGCAACCCTACTGACACGTCATCGGTTGCGCAGGCACCTGTGACTCCCGCTCCCGCAGCTGCTCGCCGTGTGCGCGCAGATGACAAGCGCATCATCAACGGCCAGACTGATGTCAATCAGTTGGTGCCTTTCAAATACAAATGGGCTTGGGAAAAATACCTGGCCACCTGCGCCAACCACTGGATGCCGCAGGAAGTGAACATGACGCGCGACATCGCGCTCTGGAAAAATCCCAACGGACTGACCGAAGACGAGCGCCGTATCATCAAGCGCAACTTGGGCTTTTTTGTTACGGCAGATTCTCTGGCAGCCAACAACATTGTGTTGGGCACGTATCGCCACATCACTGCCCCCGAATGTCGCCAGTTTTTGCTGCGTCAGGCATTTGAAGAGGCCATCCACACCCACGCGTACCAGTACATCGTGGAGTCACTGGGTCTGGACGAGTCGGAAATTTTCAACGCCTACAACGAAGTGGCGTCCATCCGCGACAAAGACCAGTTCCTGATTCCCTTTATTGAGGCGATCAGCGACCCCCACTTCAAGACCGGCACCCATGAGACCGACCAGACGCTGCTCAAGTCGCTGATCGTATTTGCTTGCCTGATGGAAGGCCTGTTTTTCTACGTCGGCTTCACGCAAATCCTGGCACTGGGTCGCCAGAACAAGATGACCGGTGCCGCCGAGCAATACCAGTACATCCTGCGCGATGAGTCCATGCACTGCAATTTCGGCATCGACCTGATCAACCAGCTCAAGCTCGAAAACCCGAATCTGTGGACGCCTGAGTTCAAGGCTGAAATCAAGGTCTTGTTCGAAAAGGCCGTTGAACTGGAATACCGTTATGCCGAAGACACCATGCCGCGCGGCGTGCTGGGTATGAACGCATCGATGTTCAAGGGTTACCTGCGCTACATCGCGAATCGCCGCGCGCAGCAGATCGGTTTGGAGCCACTGTTCCCCAATGAGGAAAACCCCTTCCCCTGGATGAGCGAGATGATTGACTTGAAAAAGGAACGCAACTTTTTCGAGACACGCGTGATTGAATACCAGTCCGGCGGCGCATTGTCCTGGGACTAATTGGCTTTATATGTTTTTCGAAATTTCACCTGACCATTGCAACCCCGAAGAGGGTAACGTGGCTGGGTGGCACCGAGTTCATGCGGCTGGGATATTTCCCAACCCCATGAATCACTTCCTGCACTCCAACTCGCAAGAAGTGCTCTTTGTAAATTGATCAAGGAGAAAATGATGGCAACTGCAAAAAAATCAGCCGCTAAGAAGGCTGCTCCCAAGAAGGCTCCGGCCAAAAAAGTAGCGGCTAAGAAGCCGGCAGCGAAGAAGGTAGCGGCTAAGAAGCCAGCCGCCAAGAAAGCGCCTGCTAAGAAAGTAGCAGCAAAGAAGGTAGCGGCTAAGAAGCCGGCAGCGAAAAAAGTAGCAGCGAAGAAGCCAGCTGCCAAGAAGGCCGCTGCGAAGAAACCAGCTGCAAAAAAGGCTGCTGCCAAAAAGCCAGCTGCCAAAAAGCCAGCCGCCAAGAAAGCAGCGAAAAAGCCCGCTGCGAAGAAAGCCGCGAAAGCACCCGCTGCCAAAGCAGCGCCTGCTGCACCCGCTGCGCAAACCACGCTGAATCCGCAAGCGGCTTGGCCGTTTCCGACGTCCAGCAAGCCTTAATCTTCACTGATGGGCTTCAAGGCCTGGCACCGAAAGGTGTCAGGCTTTTTTCATTTCTCAGGGATAGAAGGCCAGCAACCGATAGCCCGACACGCGCTCCAC
>JAYWAV010000118.1:0-6078 GCA_043782015.1 Rhodoferax sp.
GCGGCCTGGGCCTGCACATCGTCCAGCGCGCGCAGACCCCAGGCCCGGTTGCGCCGTCGCAAATCGGCATCGAACGCCTCGTTGCTCGGGGCGGTGGCCATGCCTGCCACGACGAAGGGGCCGTAGACGATCAACTGTCCGCCGGGCAGCAAATACCGCGCGGCGCCACGCATCAGCGCTGCGCAGGTGGCCCAGGGCGAAATGTGCAGCATATTGGCGCTGAAGATGGCGTCCAAGCGCTGTGCGTGGCTGGGCGGCAGGGGCCAGTCGGGGTCAGTCAGCAGATCAAGCCGCAGCGGCGCGGGGCCGTCCGGCCACCAGGCGCGGATGGAGGCCAGCGCCTGCGCGTCGGGGTCGCTCGCCAGCCAGGCCCAGCCGGGCATGCCGGCCGCGAAGTGCGCCACGTGCTGGCCGGTGCCGCTGGCAATCTCCAGCGCCTGGCCTTGGGCAGGCAGCAGCTGCAGCAGAGCGTCCAGGATCGGCTGCTTGTTGCGCTCGGCGGCGGGGCTGAAATCGGGTTTGGTCATGGCGTGATTCTTTCAGACCAAAGGCAAAGCCGTCGTGCTTTTGATCTGCTCCATCGAGAACGCAGACGACACGCCCGCCATATCCGCAAGGCTGATCAGCTTTTTGTAGAAGCGGTCGTAACCGTCAATGCTGGAGGCCACGACCTTCAGCAGGTAATCCACATCACCGCTCATGCGGTGAAACTCCTGCACCTCGGGCAACGCGCTCACGACGGCGGCAAAGCGCTTAAGCCATTTCTCGTCGTGCTGCCCGGCGCGGATACTGACAAACACCGTCACCGGCAAGTCGACCTTGTAGCGGTTGACGATGGCCACACGGCGTTCGATCAGCCCCCCTTCTTCCAGCCGCTTGACGCGTTTCCAGCATGGCGTGCTGGACAGGCCCACTTGCGCCCCCAGTTCGGCCATGGACAGCGTAGCGTCCCGTTGCAGGGCATCCAATATTTGCAAATCCAGACGGTCTAGCATTTGGTTCTACTGAATTGATTAAAAAAGACATTTCATGCTCTATTGTCTGCGAATTGGGTGAAATATGGAATAGGTTACCAGTCTGGTGTTTCTACACTTGTCTGCAACGCGCGCATCCCACCCCAACACCATGTCCCAAGCCCCACCGCAAATCATCTATCTCGACGCCAACGCCACCACCCACGTTCTGCCCGCAGCCATCGCCGCGGCCACGGGCGCGATGGCGGAACAGTTTGGCAACCCCAGCAGCAGCCACTCCACGGGCATCGTCGCCAGGGCTTTGTTGGACCAGACCCGTGCTACTGCTGCGCAGGTGATAGGCGCAGGCGACGGCCACGTCGTATTCACCAGTGGTGCGACCGAAGGTATTCAAACCGCCGTGCTCTCGGCGTTGCGCGCAACCGCCCAGCGCCGCGCAAAAGGATTGCGCGTGGGCAACTTGCTGGTCTATGGCGCGACAGAACACAAAGCTGTACCACAGGCACTGGCCCACTGGAACGACTTACTCGGCCTGGGGCTGGAGTTGCGCGCGTTGCCTGTCAATGCCGAGGGCCAGCACGATCTCTATAGGCTGGCCGCGTGGCTGCCAGATACTGCGCTGCTGTGCACGATGGCGGCCAACAACGAAACCGGTGTGGTTACCGACCTGACTGCGATCGCGCAACTCTTGAGCGGTATCAACAGCCGCACACTGTGGCTGGTGGACTGCGTGCAGGCGCTGGGCAAGCTCCCGCTGGACCTGCAATCCACGCGCATGGACTACGCTACCTTTTCAGGCCACAAGCTGTACGCCCCCAAAGGCACAGGCTTGCTGTATGTGCGCCGCGGCGCACCGTTCACACCGCTGATGGCTGGCGGTGGGCAAGAGGGCGGTTTGCGCAGTGGCACCGAAAACATGCCGGGCATTGCGGCACTCGGTGCCGTGCTGAATGCCCTGCAACAAGGCGATACCTTTGCATCACCTGCCACGCTGCGCGGCTACCGCGACCAATTGGAGCGCAGCCTGCGCAGTGCCTTCCCCGCCATTGAATTCAACGCACCGCTGGCGCACAGCCTGCCCACCACGCTGAACTTCTCGGTACCAGGCCTGCCCGGTAAAACCCTGCTCGATGTGTTTGACGCCGCCGGCCTGCGCGTGAGTGCGGGCAGCGCCTGCAGCGCTGCCCAATCTGCGCCCAGCTATGTCCTCGAAGCCATGGGCTTGCCCGAGTGCCGCAGCAGTACGGCGGTGCGTCTGTCGATGGGGCCGCTGGCAAGCCCTGAGTTGGTTGAAGCCGCGTGCATGGCAATCGCCCAATGCGGGGCAGTCCTGCAGGCCATGCAAGCGTATGAAGGCCATGCGATGAGCGTCGCTACTTGCAGCGCGCAAGAGATCGCCGCGTTGACTTTGCAATGGAGCGAGCTGGACGCCTTTTTGAGCGCGCACCCCAACGCGCGTCTGGTCGATGTGCGCGAAGCGACCGAGCACCAGGTCAGCCAGGGCATTCAGCACGGTGCCTGGTCTGCCGTCAGTGCGCCATTGAGTGCAATGGGTGCAAAGGATTCCGACTGGATGGGGCAGCACACTGCGCCCATGGTGCTGGTCTGCCGCAGTGGCAACCGCAGCCTGAAAGCTGCGCTGTGGCTACGCTCCCTGGGCCACACCCAGGTGCGACACGTGCACGGCGGGCTGGCGTTGCGCCCGGCCGCGCAGCAGGGCTAGTTGCCCTGTTTCAGTCCTGCCGCAGGCACTCAATCGGCAGCATTTTGGACGCGCGCCGAGCCGGGTAGTAACCAAAGAATAAACCGATGGCCGTGGAGAAAAACACCGCGGTCAGCACGTGGCTTGCGCCCAGCACCATCTCGAACTTGCCGGTGCTGTTGACACCCCACGTCCCCAGCGCCGCCAGCGCCACACCGATCAGGCCGCCGATGATGCACATCACCACCGCCTCACTCAAAAATTGCACCAGGATGTGTTTGGGCTTGGCCCCAATGGCCATGCGAATGCCAATCTCACGCACCCGTTCGCTCACGCTCACCAGCATGATGTTCATGATGCCAATGCCGCCCACGATCAGCGAGATGGCGCCCACCACGCCCAGGCCAATCGACAGGCCTGCGCCAATGGCTTCACCCGTCTGGGCAATGCTGGCCAGGTTGGTGATCTGAAAGTCGTCCAGCTTCTCGCCGGCAATGCGGTGGCGGTCGCGCAGCAGTTCGCCAATATCGCGTTCGGCCTCGGCCATCATGGTGTCGTCTTTGGCCTGCACCGTGATGTAGTGCACCGTACGCGGCCGTGGCATACGCACGGGTATGGCGGTGATCGGCACCACCAGCAGGTCGCCCAGGTCCGAGCCATCCAGCGTGCGGCCACTGCCGGCCATCACGCCAATGATGGTGAAGGGGCGGCCATCTATCCGCAGCACCTGGCCCAGCGGGTCGCGCCGGTAGTAGTACTTGCTGGCGATGTTGGAGCCAATCACAATGACGCGGTTGGCCGAACGCACATCGTTGTCGGCAAACGCCACGCCACTGTCAATCTTCCAGTTGCGCAATGCAAACATATCGGGCGTCACACCCAGCACGGTAGAGCTGCTGTTGTCGTCGCCGTACAGAACCTGAAAAAAGCCCTGCAAGGTAGGCGCCGCGCCGCGCAGGCTGGGCAGCGTGGCCATCGCGTAGGCGTCTTCAATGGTCAGCGTCGGTGCTTCGTTGCTGCGGCGGCGGGCACCGTTTTCGGTGGGTGTGCCGGGCTGCACGATCAACTGGTTGCTGCCCAATACGGCCAGTTGCTTGTTGATGAAATCGCGCACCGCGTCGCCTACGCTGAGCATCAGCACCACGGACGCAATGCCGATGATGATGCCCAGCATGGTCAGGCCGGTGCGCAGGCGGTTGGCCGCCAGTGAGCGAAACGACTCCAATAAAGTTTGTCCGAGATTCATTGAAGTGCCTCGCTCACGTCATGGGATGGCGCGCCATCGAACACAATCTTGCCGTCCTTCAGTCGCACCAGGCGCTTGGCGTGGCGCGCCACGTCGAACTCGTGCGTCACCACTACGATCGTCAGGCCCTGTTCGCGGTTGAGCTGGTCAATCACCCCCAGTACTTCTGCGGTGGTTTTGGTGTCCAGGTTGCCGGTGGGCTCGTCGGCCAATAGCACCGGTGGGCGATTGACCAACGCGCGTGCAATCGCCACGCGCTGTTGCTGCCCGCCCGAGAGCTGGTTGGGCATGCGGTGGCCCAGCTCGGCCAGACCCACCTGGCCCAGCACTTCCTGCGCCCGTACCTTGGAAGCGCTGCGGCTGATGCCTGCGTAGAGGAGCGGCAGCGCCACGTTCTCCAGCACATTCATGCGCTTGAGCAGGTTGAAGCTCTGGAACACAAAGCCAATGGTCTTGTTGCGCACTTCGGCGTGCTGCGCGGCGTTCAGCGTGGTGACTTCGTGACCGTTCAGGTGGTAGTGGCCGTCGTCGGCCCGGTCCAACAGACCCAACAGGTTCATCAGCGTGCTTTTGCCGGAACCGCTGGGGCCCATCAGCGCCACGTAGTCGCCTTGTTCCACCTGCAGGTCGATACCAAACAGCACCGGGGTTACGACATCCCCGGTGCGGTAGCTTTTGGAAATGTTGGAGAGCGCTATCAGGCTCATGGTAAATGGGTCACGGAAGCAACGCTCACTTCTTCACCGGCGGCTCGGCGCTGCGGGTGATCACCTCGTCACCGGCTTTCAGGTCACCCGTAATCAGTTCAGTGAAGCGCGTGTTGGAAATACCTATGGTTACGTCGTGTTGTTTGGGCACCTGCTTGTCACCCACGGTGAACACGCGGTAGACCTTGTGGCCGCTGCTGATGGCGGTCAATACGCCATCGTCATCGGCGCGGGCTTTTTCTTTCTCTTTGTCCTGGGCAGCGCTGGTGGAACTCGCTGTAGCTGAGGCAGTAGACGCTGGCGGTGTGGCGCCCTTGGCCTTCAGGCTGTCTTCATCGGGCCGAAAGCGAAGCGCGGCGGTGGGCAGGCGCATCACTTTGTCTTTGGTGGCCACCACGATGCGGGTCTGCGCCGTCATGCCGGGCTTGAGCAACTCCTCCGGGTTTTCCACGTCCACGATGATGGTGTAAGTGACTACACCCGCCGTGTTGGTGGCGTTCAGCCGGAACTGCTGCACCTTGCCTTCAAACTCGCGCTCGGGGTAGGCGTCCACCACAAATCGCACGGCCTGTCCGGCCTTGATCAGGCCCACATCGGCTTCGCTCACGCTGGTCTGGATCACCATCTTGCGCAGGTCTTTGGCCAGCAGGTAGAGATCGGGTGTCTGGAAACTGGCGGCCACGGTCTGGCCCACATCGGTGTTGCGGCGGATCACCACACCATCAATCGGCGAGCGGATCACGCTGTTGTTCAGGTCGGTTTGCGCCGATTCGAGCTGGGCCCGCGCGACGTCGACATTGGCCGCGCCCGCATCCACCTCGCGCTTGCCCTGGTCCAGTGTTAACGCGGAGATGAAGCCTGCGGCTACCAGCTTCTGGTTGCGCTCGTAAGTAGATCGGGCCAACACCAATGCGGCCTCCGTAGCCAGCAACTGCGCGTTGGCCTGGCGAATGCGGGCCTCCAGGTTGGCCGGGTCCAGGCGCAGCAGCACCTGGCCTTTGGTCACGTGGTCGTTGAAGTCTGCGCGGCGCTCCAGCACCGTGCCGCTGACCTGCGTGCCCACATTCACCGTGATCACTGGCTGCAGCGTGCCGGTGGCCAGCACCACCTGGGTGATGGCGCCTTCGTCAACGGCCGCCGTGCGGAACTTGGGAGTCTCCGTCTTGTCGCCCCGCTTGCTGAAGAAGTAGACGCCGCCAGCGCCGACCGACAGAATGACTAGCGCATAAACGCTTCGCTTGATCCAAGGCTTCATGAAATGCAGTCTCCCTTTGGCCGCGAGTTTAGGGCTTGTATACGTCGCCGCTCTAGTCGTCCAGCAAGTTCGCCACCAGTGCAATGCCAATGGCCCATAAATCGATGCCATCGTTGGCGTCAGGTGTGAGTACACCGGTGCGATGTGTTTGCCGCTCGCGCAGGGTGCGCTGGCGGTCGCGTTCCAGCGTGACC
>JAYWAV010000119.1:0-6078 GCA_043782015.1 Rhodoferax sp.
CGCGACCCGGCCCATTTTGTTGGCGCGAATCGCGTGGTAGGCAGACTGCCGGATCTGGTCAGTGCCAAGGAACCGTCTTATCTGCTTGGCCTGCTCAAAACCGCGGCGGGGTACCGGAGCCGATCGCGGGACGATTACGCCGCTTATTTCGGTCTTTCGGCGTCAGTCTGGCAGGGCTCAACGCGGCTCAGCCTCAAAAACATCTTCGGCAATGCCGACGGGCTATTGCTGGCACCGCCCGCAGGGCCGAAGTATCCGGGCGGTGAGTTGCGCGCGCGTTCACATTTCATCAACTGCCACGGTGGTCCGGCAGCGCCGGAGTTCCAGGGCCAGAAGGGCAACAGTTATCCCATCTCGCTGACCACGCAGGCGACGCTGGGCCAGATCGTCGAGGGCACCGTCGCCGCCGTCGAATGTTGTTACGGCGCCGAGTTGTACGACGCAGTCACGCTGGAGATCGATCCGCCCATCTGCCAGAGCTACTTGCGCCAGGGCGCCTACGCCTATCTGGGCAGCACGACCATTGCTTACGGGCCGGTGGACGACAACGGCGCCGCCGACCTGCTTTGCCAGTACTTTCTGCAACACGTGCTGGAGGGCGCCTCCGCCGGCCGCGCCGCGCTGCTGGCGCGCCAGCAGTTCGTGCAGAACACGGCGCAGATGGACCCGGTAGATCTCAAGACCCTGGCCCAGTTCTGCCTGCTCGGTGACCCCAGCGTGCAGCCGGTCACCCGGCCCGATGCCACCGGAGTGCCAAAGGGCCTGGCGGCAGTGGATGCGGAGCGGTTTGCGCGCGCGGAACGGCGTGCCAAGCTGCGGCAGCTTGGCACATTTCTGAGCGACACCAAACCGACCGCCTCAAAGCGGGCGCCCAAGCAACCCTTGTCGCCCAAAACCAGGGCCGCGCTTTCCAACGTCGCCAAGCTGGCAGGCTTGAGCGCAACCCAGGCCTTCACCGCCTTCGCTGTCAAAGGCGGGGCGGCATCCAAAGTCAAAAGCGGTAAAGCCTCGACCGTACCGTCGCGTTACCACCTGGCGATCGGAACTCCGGGGGCCAAAGCCAGGGACAACAGCATGCGAGGTGTCGCGGTGGTTGCGAAGGAGCTGGGCGGTCGAATCGTCGGTTACCGCATCTATCGCCAGCGCTGAGCCCATCGCCATGAGTTCCTTGTTGCCCCAACGTTTCACCGCCTTGCGCGGCCGCGTCACATCGGGCGCCTTTGGCAAGGGCAGCAAGAGCGAGCGCGAAGCGGTGTTCATCGACACCGTCGATGCCCGTTACGTCTTGCGCCGCAAGGCCGGTCCGGTGTTCGGGGATGGGGAGCTAACCCGGTACCTGGGACGCGAAATCGAATGCGACGGATTTTTGGTCGACGGCACACTGCTGGCGGAACGGATTGTAGTGATGGAGTAACAGGAAGAATTCAACCACGAAGGAGATAGTGATGGCTACCACGATTTGCCTGGATTTTCAGCTGTTCCCGGACAACACCCCGATGCCGGTTCCATTCACGCTGGCGGGATTCGAGTTCGCCAAGGTGAGTGTTGGCATGGATCTGTTTGTGAATGAAAGCGGCGGCGGCAAAGGGCTTCAGTTTCCGGACCAGGGAGTCAAGATCAAACTGCCCGCGCCTTCGGCGCGCATCGGCCTCACGATCGGGCAGTTTTCAGGCACCATCAACATACTGCTCGCCGACTCCACGGGCGCAACCGTGGGTACCGGACTGGTGAATTCGCCAGGCTTGTACACCATCAGAAATTTCACGCTCAGGAAGAAGGCCGCCCTGGTGGTGCTGACCGGAGGAGGCAACGAAGGCATCCTGGCGAAAATTTGCGCCCGAATCTAGGCCGGGCAAGCTGCCGCGCAGCGCAACCCCTGCACCAAGCGCCAAACCATGAACTTCGAACCGCAGAAATTCTTCATCGGCTTGATGGACTTTTTCTCCATCCTGTTGCCGGGGGCGCTGCTTACCTACCTGCTCATGGATCCGTTGGGGCCTCTGGTCCTGGGGCAATCCAAGTACCGGAACCTTGGCGGTGCACAAGCCTTGGCGGTCTTTCTCGCCGCCAGTTATCTCGCGGGCCACCTGCTGTTCCTGATCGGTTCCTGGTTGGACGAGTTTCCGTATGACTGGTTGAGACGGCGCTACACGCTGAACAAACAGATCGCCCTGCTGGCGCGCAGGGGAAAGTTGCTGCGGTGGTACACGCGCGTTTTGATCTGGACTGTTTTCAAACAGGAACGCGATCTCGCGGTCGAGCGGGCCGGAAAGATCAAAGCGCAAATGCTCAAAGACCTGCATGCCGGGAATGCGGTCAATACATTCCAGTGGTCGAAGGTGTTCCTGGCCAAGGAGCATCCAGAGAGTCTGGCAACCGTCCAGCGCTTCGAGGCCGACTCCAAGTTCTTCCGGTCTTTCGCAGTGGTGTTGGTGGTGCTGTTTGCGGCCAGCGCCTGGCAGCATGAATGGCTGACGGCGGCCCTTTGCGCAGCGTTGATTCCGCCCGCCTTGTGGCGCTACATGGAACAACGCTACAAGGCCACCAACCAGGCCTATTGGGCGGTCATCGGCTTGGGCGCGCAGGGCGGCAAGCTTGTGCTCGAACAAGAACCGCCGCTTGCCGGGTCTCCCACCCATGCCGGTGGTGTCGTGTTTCGAATGCGCCGTGGGCAAGCGCGGTATTTGCTGGTCGAGGCCAAGGACGACGCGCGGCAATGGGTGCTGCCCAAAGGGCATATCGAAGAAGCTGAGCCAGCGCGCGAAACGGCGGTGCGCGAAGTGCATGAGGAAACCGGTGTGTGGGCCGGTATCCGCGCGGAACTGAGCCGGGTGTCGTATTCGGTCGCTGGGAACGCCATCACGGTTCAGTTCTTTCTGATGGAGTTTCTGGGCCACGGCCTGCGCAGCGATGTCAACCGGGAGCACCGCTGGTTGCCGCTGGCCGATGCAAAGAGACTGGCCAACTATCTGGAAACCCGCGAGTTGCTTCGATCGGCGGAGCAGCAAATCCAGCGCCTGTATCCGCCCCGAAAAACGCTTTGGTCCGGAGGTCTGCAATGCCTGAGGCGGGCCAGACGAATTCGCAAACTTATTTTTACGGGCCGCGCGCCCAAACCCGAAGGACAGGCATGAACAAGATCGTTTTTCCTTTGCAAGCGCACGGTGAAGGCGCGCCAGTAGTTGACCTTCAGGATGCGTTGCGGCTGCTGGTAAACCGTCGCGTGCTGCTTGTGAATGTGAATGCCGAGCAGGTAACGGCAATCGTGGGTCGTCTGGAGCATGAACGCGCACAGAGAATTTACGACAAAGCTACGGCTGAACTGGTGGGGGCGTTTCAGAAGCTTCAGGGACTGCACGTGACTGCAGCGGTCGATGAGCCGACTGCCAAGGCGCTCAACGAACTGCTCTTGAATTTGCCGGCAGGCCCGCATGGCGTGACCAAACACGTGATCGAAGGCCGGGTCATGTTGCAGCATGGTTTGCCGGCGAAGAAGTTGAAGTTGCGTTTGTACCGCTTGAACTTCGGTAGCGAGGCTACCCGTGTGGATGAAGCCATCACCCTCGAAGAAGGGCAGTATTCGCTCGGCTACGAACCGGATGGCAAGGCGGTGAGTCTTGAGGTGCGCGCAGTCGGCGACACGGACAAGGAGATACGGCTTTGCAAACCTTTGAGCGACCTGGGCACCGAGGTACGCGTGCTGCTCAATCTGATTGCACCGAGCGAATTGCAGCCCGCGGCAGCGGAGTACCGGCGCCTGTGCGGCGACCTGATCCAGCATGTCGGACAAATGTCCAAGCTTGCCGGCGCACAAGAGAACAAGGAGCGCCAGGATATCACCCTGATGAACCGGGCCACCGGCTGGGACGCGCGCCTGATCGTGATGGCTGTCACGGCCGAGCGCCTGAGCGCCGATCGGGAAGTGCAGTTGCCGCGGGAACCGGTGTACGGTCTGCTGCGCGCCGGCTTGCCGTCCGACAAGTTGATGTTGGCGCAGCTTGAACCGGATACGGTCGAACAGGCCCTCAGGAAGGTACGCGATGCTGGCGTCGTTGAACTCAGCGACCAACAAATCGGGGAATTCAAGACGCAGTTTTCAAGCTTTGCCCATCAAGCGCGCCTGAACGTTGCCGCTCCCGGTTCGCACTCTACTTACGGCGCCTTGCTCAAGGCATCCGGCTTGGCCGATGAGGTGCTAGCCAGGTTCGCTCCGGTGTACCTGAATCATCGCGGCGATGCCTCTGCATTGTGGGACGAGGCCCGCAAGGCCGGGCTCGATGAAACACAGGTCGGACGGCTGCAGCTGCAGGGCAAGCTGGCCTTTCTGGCGGCAAACAGCGAAGCCATGACGGCGCGGCTGATGAAGAAGATCGACGATCCGGTACAACTGGTGGCGCAGGACTTCCACCGCGCCGATGCCTGGGTCGCGGAAGTGCTCGAACAGGCCGATATTCCTCTGGAGCGGCGCAATGCGCTGACCGATCCCGACCGGGTGAAGCTGGGTACCTTGGTGCCGCCCAGCTACTTCGCTGAAAAGATGGAAGACCGGCTTGCCTCGTATGCCGAGGACATGGCGCGCAAAGTTCGTCTGAGTTATCCCACCCAGGTGGTTGGGCGCCTGCTCGAGCAAAAGGAGATCGCGCTGCCGGTGGCCCACGAGGCAACGGTGAAGCTGATGAAACAAGCGACTGCGCGGGGATTCCGGCTCGGCGAAACGCCGCTCGATGTGTTCCTCGAATCCCACACCGGGGCACAGGGCGATTTGTCGGATGCCGATTTTGAATCGGCCCGGCAACAGATGAAGACCCTTCAACGTGTCTACCAGATAACCCCCGGCAACGAGGCGATGCCGGTTTTGATCGGGCTGGGCATGAACTCCGCCTACGACGTGACGGCGTATTCCGAGGCGGAATTCGTCGCGCTCTATGTTGCCAAGCACGAGGAGATCTACAAATGAATCCAAAACCTCTGTCGGACATGCAAGCCCAGGCCCGGCTGGTCTACCGCAAGGCCAGGCAGGTGAGCAGCGTGAGCTACAACCTGTTCACCATCGCCAGGAAACTGGGAAGCGATACGCCGATCGCGGGAATGTCGGCGACAGTGCAGGTGCAGCAAAGCGTGCGCAGCGCCTTGCTCAAACAGTTCCCGACCATGGAGTCGCTGTTTGGCTCGATGGACTTCTGCGAGTGCGAGCATTGCCGCTCGGTGCTTAGCCCGGCGGCTTACCTGGTGGACCTGCTGCAGTTCGTGGATACCGAACCGGCCGTGTGGGCTAACTTTGTCACGCGCTGGAAAGCCCATCACGACAGCGCGCAGTACCAGCCCAGTTGGGACACGAAGCCCGATGGTTCGGTGCGAACCGAGGAACAACGCAAACCTTATGACGCCTTGATCGAGCGCCGTCCCGACTTGCCACATATCGCGTTGACCTGCGAAAACACCCACACCGCCTTGCCCTACATCGATATCGTCAACGAAATTCTCGAGTACTACGTGGCCAACAACAAGCTGGACGCAGCCGCCGCGCACGACACCGGCGAAGCCACCACGGCGGAACTGCTGGCCGAGCCGCAGAATGCGATCCGTGGCGCCTACAACAAACTGCGTGACGCGCGGTATCCGCTCATGTTGCCGTTCGATCCATGGATAGCGACCGTGCGCCGGTTCTGCGACTACTTCGAGACACCCCTGCCGGGCGTGCTGGAGGTGTTCCGCCCCGGCGACGAACTGTTCGCGCCCACGCAATCATTCGACCGCGCGGCCGTCTTCATGGAGTCTCTGGGCCTTTCTGCAGCCGAACTGGATATCTTCACGGAGGTCGATCCTCTGGCCAAATGGTATGCGTTGTACGGCTTCACGACAGCCGCCGAGGCGACGACCGACAAGGTCGATGCAGCTACCGGGCAACGTATCGACCTGAACTCGGCCAAGGCCCTGTCGCGGCGGCTGGATGTCAGCTACAAGGAAATCGCGGAGATCGTACAAACCGGATTCGTCAACCCGCAACTGGTTAAATTGAGCCTGCTTTACAGGCTCGGTGTGGGTATCCACGACGCGCGGTTTTACAACGAACACAAA
>JAYWAV010000120.1:0-6070 GCA_043782015.1 Rhodoferax sp.
TGATGTTCGCATCGTTGCGACTGACCTGAATCAAGCGATGATTGACCGCGCCGTTGCGGTCGGCACGAGCCGCAATGTTGAGTGGCGCCAAGCAGATGCGATGCAACTGCCGTTCTTGGATGAAAGCTTTGATGTAGTTGTCTGTCAGTTCGGTGCCATGTTCTTTCCTGACAAGCCAAAGGCATTCTCCGAGGCTAAACGCGTTCTTCGAGTTGGAGGTGCCTTCATCTTCAACGTTTGGGACACTATCGACCAGAACGAGTTTGCTGCGGCTGTGACGTTTTCCCTGGAACAGATGTTCCCGGACGATCCCCCCCGTTTCATGGTTCGTACTCCTCATGGGTACAGCGACACCGCTGCAATTGCGCAGCATTTGGTCGAAGGTGGATTTGATCAACGGCCCGTAATCACAACTGTGACAGCAAAGAGCAGTGCGGCGTCAGCCAATATCCCAGCGATCGCCTACTGCCAGGGCACGGTGCTCAGAAGTGAGATTGAGTCGAGAGACTCTTCCAGACTGGTCGAGGCAACAAACGCAGCTGTAGCTGAAATCGGCAAGAGGTTTGGCCATGGTGCCGTCGAGGGCAAGATTCAAGCCCACATCATCGTCGTCAAACGATAGTTATCGCAATGTGCTGCTCAATTCAAACGTTGACGACAGCAGTAGAGCGGAGCGAGAAACCGCATACAGCCCATCCCAGAATTCGGCTCCGTAGCGATAGCCGACATTTTGGGACTCAGTCAGGTCAGAGAATCCGGCGCGATTCAACCAGATCATTGCAGCATGGACGTAAGTGAGGTGGAGTTGGATTGACGAGCATCAATCAGGTCGGTTGTTTTTAAATGTTAGGCGTGGTAGAAACCGGCGTACCAGCCTCCTCAACAAATGAGACAAAGGGGCGTCTATAAGGATCTCAATTGCGTTGGAAGCGCTATTTTCTTCTAGCAATCTACTTTGCAGGCGGCTTCGCAAAAAGCGGTGAGCTCCCCAATTGCAATGTTCCAATCAGCTTTGCGCTGTACGAAAACGGGGCTTTGTTTTCCAGTGCGAAGAAATCCGGTATCGATCAAGACTTCGCTTCGGAATTGGCAAGAAGGAGTCAATGTCAATTCGAAATAAGTGTCAAACCACGTGCGCGGATCTGGCTGGAACTTGAACGAGGTCAGACCATGATGACTTCTTCAGGAATACAGAATTCTGATCGAGAGCGGTTCGCTGCGGATATTCGGTATATCGCTATCAAGAACATGGTGGTGACATTCTCCACGGCGCACGTTAAGAATGCCGCAGATTTCTTGAAAAACAAAGAACTGAAACTGGGCATTGTTCGGTCTTTCAAATACGGCAAAGAGGCTGATGCATTCTTGGAAAAAATTCAGAGTGAAGGGCGCATCCGTGCGGAGTCCGATATTGATCGGGTATTTCAGTTGCTTGCACGTGGTCAAGTGGATGCCGTTTTGGCAAATCATACGGCCGTCCCTGCGTACATTTCAACCTACCATTTGGAGGCAAGGGCAATTGTTCAAGACTGGTTTCCAGCTGACTTGCCGATACCGCACAGCCTTATGCTGTCTCGAAAAGACTTTGATGAAAGAGAAGTGTCTAAGTGGCGCGCCATCGTCAGAGGGATGCGGGTAGATGGGACTTTGCAAAAGATGTTTGAGCATCATCTGGGCCCACTCGCAGCAAAAAATTTGATGCAGTTTGTGCCAAACGACAGCAACTAACTGAAGCGATTCCTTCCTCAGAGAATCTTGATGACTTTAAACAGACGCTCTATTCCGCTAGTGAGGACTAGGAATTGAAAAAAGTATCTCGAGCTCCACAACAAATGGCATCTAAAAAATGAAACGACTGCTTGTATTACTGTTGCTTTCGCTTTGCAGCGCTCTGACTAACGCGGAAAACTTGGTTGTATTCGGAGGGGATGGGTTTGGACCATTTGCTTTCGTCAAGGATGGAAAGGCGGATGGCATCATGCCCAGAATGCTGAGGCGTGCAGGTGAAATCAGTGGAGACACCTATGACATTCAACTCATGCCTTGGAAACGGGCTTACCTCCGGGCAGAGAAGGGCGAAGGTGGAATTTTCGGCTTGTCACTGACACCCGAACGATCGAAGCTGTTTGACTACTCTCAATCCATGTATGACAACGATGTAAAGATCGTTGTATTGGCCAGCAAAACTTTCTCCTTCCACAAATTGACCGACCTTAGGGGCAAGGTGATAGGTGGACTTAACGGTGTCAGCTACGGTGACGATGTGGATTCGGCGGTGGCAAGTGGTAGTTTCACAATTGAACGGGATTCCAGGTCCGATGGCAGATTGCTAAAGCTGCTTTACGGGCGACTTGATGCCGCCCTGATTGATGGAGGACAGCTTGGGCTCGAGGGCGCACTAAGTGGGAATGAAGAGATTGTGAAAAACTTCGATAAGTTCGTAGTTCTTCCCACAGCCCTTGTGCATGATCCTTTGCATCTTGCGTTCCCAAAAAGTCAATCCAAGAAAGCCGCCATCGAGCGCTTCAATGCAGCGTTGTCAAAGATGAAGAAGAACGGCGAGTTGAAAGACATCTTTGCGGTAGCCAAGCAGTTCAAGTGAATAGTTGCAGGATTTCTCAAGGCGCCCGCTGTTTGCTTTTGAGCGAACTGCCTCTACGCCAACAGCCCGTTCCAGAATTCGGCTAGGGAGCGTAAGCAGGCTTTGTGTTTTGCGGACCCAGGGAAGCTCAAAGTAAATACCAACAAGTGCCCTGTTTCCTGGTTGGTACGCTAGACTCCGATTCAACTAGTCTGGGCGAGAAAGGTAGCGAATGTCAGTTTGTGCCCCAATAATGTCCATTGGACCCAAATTTTTTCGTTTTCTTGTACTTGCCATTGCATCGTTTTCTTGGGTAACCGTAAGCGCCATCGCGCAACCGCTCAAGTTATTTGTTGTGCAATTTCCCCCTTTTATGTTGATTGACGCAAGCGGCGGGTTTAGCGGTACAGCCTTGGTTCCGGTTGCTCTGGCTATGAGAAGGGCTGGTATTCCCTATGAATTTGTACAGGCTCCCTTTTTGCAGCAGTTGACTGAAATAAAGGCCGGCAAGAATCAGGTTTGCGCAGTGGGCTGGTACAAAACGCCAGAACGTGAAAAGTTTGCACTCTTTAGCGCTCCGGTATCGAAGGACGCGTCCCGCGTCGGGGTGGCCCATGCCAAATTCCAAGTTGCGCCGAACGCCACGGTGAATTCAGTCCTTGCAAATCCCAACGCTAGCGTGCTTATGAAGAAGGGCTTTGTCTATGGCGCCTTTTGGGATGACAAATTTGCTTCCATGAAAAGCAAGAGGGTCTTGGTAACGGACGATACATCCCAGCTGTTACTGTTGTTGGCGTTGGGTCGTGCTGACATTACCTTTATGCCACTGGAAGAAATTCAGTATTACTTATCAACAGGATTGGTCAAGTCCGATGAGATCAACATCGTTAAGTTTCCGGATGTGCCGGATGGTTATGCGCGCCACCTCATATGCTCCAAAGCGGTTGATCCTAAGCTCATCAAAGCGTTCGATGATGCGCTGCCTGCTGGTAGTGCAAAACAGTAGAAACTGAAGATTCCATAGATTTGTGAATCGCCCCAGGTCCTGTAGAAACTTCATGACCGCTTTTGAGTGAGTAAAAAGTCAGCTTACAGCTATAGCAGGCCACAAGAACTGCGCGAAAGACCGACTTTACTTCTTCGCAATCTGCTGATTGATAAACGCCATCACCTTGGGCTTGTAGTAGGTATTCTTTCCTTCTTCAGCCTCCAGATCACCGGTGCTCTGCGACTGCAGCAACTTGCCTTCGGCATCCAGCAAAAACAGATGCGGGTAGCCCTTCACCTTGGGCCATTGGGACAGCAGTTCGACGTTCTTGTTGTCGGGTGACCAGTTCACCTTGACCCAGACGCAGCGCTACCGGCCGAACAGGTTGCGCAGCTTTTGGATGGAATCAGTCACTTCTTTGACCGTGTCCGGCGCCGGTGCGGCAGCAGGCTCGCTGGGCGCAGCAGGTACTGCAGCGACAGCAGCGACAGCGGCGGGGGCAGCCGATGGGCTTGCGACGGCGGTGCGGTTGGGTGCGATGGGCGCCGCTGTGGTGGTGGCTGGCGCGACTGACGAAGAAAGAAGCCTGGTTGACGCTGCCTTCTTTGCCAGCGCGTCCGACTCCGCCACGCTGGGCAGTGGCCGCCCCACCAGTTTTTCCATGCGATCGCGCTCCAGGCCCTCCGCCAGCGAGGCACGCAGTGTCTCGGTCTGTGCAGCAATTCCATAGCTTGAGCCGGTCAGGGACCATACGACGTTGTAGACCTTCAGCCCGGCACTGCGGGTGGGGCTGGGGCTGCCAAAGGCGCCTTCGTACTGGGTTGCAGCCGTGTCAAATTTCGTGGCGTTGATCGCCAGGTTCAGGGTCACAACACTGTCTGCCATATTGCCCTTGGGGTCGGGCCATATGTATTTGCGGCTCACGCCCACGGTGAAATCACCTTGCTTCTTGTCAGCTTTGCAGGTTTCGATGTCGCCGGGGTCGGTCACGCTGTCGCTGGCCCGCAACTTGTCGGCTTGGGGTGCGGGGCGCAGCAGCGACTTCAGCACCGCATTGGCGCGCAGGTAAAAATCTTTCTCCTGTGCCGAGAGCCGCACCGTATCGACACAGTCTGCCCACGCCGTGGTGGCTGCCAGCCATGCGGTGCACAGCAACAGCTGCGCAATCCTTGCGTTGGTAACCCGTTGCATATCTGATCCTCCCAAAACGTCCATGACCATGCCATCATAAGAAATCTGCGCTGTCTTGTCCAAGCAGTGCAGTGGCTGGGCGTAAGTCTTTGGTTGCGTCGCAATGGGGGTCTGCCGCATGGGGTTGATCTGTCACAATTGACGTTTACGTAAACGTCAACTCTGGTGCGGCCACAAGCAGCACCATCTGGAGCATCGATGCCGGTACTGGAATCCAAACTCAATCCCCGCTCGGCGGATTTCGTGGCCAATGCCACGGCCATGCGCGCGCTGGTCGCCGATTTGAATGACAAAGTCGCCCAAGCTGCATTCGGCGGCGGCGACGCAGCCCGCGCCAAACATGTGGCCCGCGGCAAGCTGCTGCCGCGCGACCGCGTGGGCATGCTGCTCGACCCCGGCACCCCGTTCCTTGAACTCTCCCCGCTGGCCGCGATGGCGATGTACCCGGACCGCGATGGCACAGACAGCGCGCCTTGCGCGGGTGTGATCGCTGGCATTGGCCGCGTGAGCGGCGTGGACTGCATGATCGTGTGTAACGACGCGACAGTGAAGGGCGGCACCTACTACCCGCTGACCGTGAAGAAGCATTTGCGTGCACAGGAAGTGGCGGCGCAGAACAACCTGCCTTGTATCTATCTGGTGGATTCCGGCGGCGCGAATCTGCCGAACCAGGACGAGGTGTTCCCCGACCGTGACCACTTTGGCCGCATCTTCTTCAACCAGGCCAACATGAGCGCGCAAGGCATCGCGCAGATCGCCGTCGTAATGGGCTCGTGCACGGCGGGCGGCGCGTATGTGCCGGCGATGTCTGATGAGACCATCATCGTGAAAAACCAGGGCACGATTTTTCTGGGTGGCCCGCCGCTGGTAAAGGCGGCGACCGGCGAAGTGGTGACGGCAGAAGACCTGGGCGGTGGCGATGTGCACACGCGCCTGTCGGGCGTGGCCGACCATCTGGCGCAAAACGACCTGCATGCGCTCTCCTTGGCGCGCGAGGCCATTGCCAATCTGAATAAATACAAGGCTGTAGCGCCCGCCACGCAAGCGTCAGAAGCTCCTAAATATATAGCAGACGAGTTGTATGGTGTGATCCCGACAGATACGCGCAAGCCGTTTGACGTGCGCGAAATCATTGCCCGCATCGTCGATGGCTCAGAGATGCATGAGTTCAAGCCACGCTATGGCACCACGCTGGTTTGCGGCTTTGCGCACATCGAAGGCATGCCGGTGGGCATCATCGCCAACAACGGAATTCTGTTTAGTGAGTCGGCGTTGAAAGGCGCGCACTTCATCGAGCTGTGCTGCCAGCG
>JAYWAV010000121.1:0-6070 GCA_043782015.1 Rhodoferax sp.
ACCTACACTTATCCACAGACGCACGTCCTTCGGACTGCGTCCCGCCCTGGCTCAATATTGGATCGGCAGGGTGGCTCAATATTCGTTCGGCGCCGACAGGGTGGGGGCAAATTGGGACAAGGCGCATTAATGGCGCGAACCACTAAGCGGATTGTGAGTTGCCCGTGCAGATATCAGATGTCAATGCACCTGAGCATCGACCATTTCAAGGCGCTTTCGGCACTTCCACGGTGAAGGGCATCGCAACCACCTGGTTGCGGCCACGCCGCTTTGCTTCGTAAAGGGCCAAGTCGGCGCGGGCGATGAACTGCGCCTCAGTCACTTGCTCCAGCGGATCCAGCGTGGTCACGCCGGCAGAGATCGTGACCTGCCGCGGCATCCGCTGATTCAGCGGGCCAAGCGCCTCTACGCCCGCGCGCATGCGCCCGGCGGCAATCAGGCCTTGCTCCAGATTGGCCCCCACACAGACGATGGCGAACTCTTCGCCGCCGTACCGGGCGACGATGTCTGTCACTGAACGTGAACAGGTGCGCAGCACGCCGGCAACGGCACGCAGGTAGTCGTCGCCCACCTGATGCCCAAGCTGGTCGTTGATGGACTTGAAGTGGTCGATGTCCAGCATCACCAGGCACAGCGGGGTGTTGAGGCGCCGCGCCCGATTCAGCTCATGGCTCAACTGGCGGTCAAAGTGGCGCCGGTTGGCGAGCTGCGTCAGCGCATCGGTCTGGGACATCACCTCAAGCTCGTCGTGGGCGCGCTGCAACGCCTCATTGGCGTTGCGCAGTGCCTTGGTTCGCCCTGCCACCGCGTCTTCGAGCGCCCGGTTGCGTTCGCCCAGGCGCTGGTTGCGGGTGCGGGACTGCACCACCCGGTCATAGGCACCATTGGCCGCTACCAGGGCCGCCAGCCAGCCCATGGCCCACCATGGCGTGGTCACAACCAGCTCGCACAGCGTGGCAGGCGCACCAAAACCGGTGAGCGGCGAGTGCGGCTGCACCAGCAGGCTGTAGCGTCCCACCGGCAGTGAGTTGTAGGTGACCACCGGTTTGAGTTGAAGGGCAGACCAGTCTTCTTCAAAGCCCACCAGTTTGAAGCGAAATGCAAGCTGCTCGTGATCCACAAACCAAGCGGCGAACGCGCGCGCCCGCACCGACCAGCGCCCGGGCCGAACGTGATAGGTGCTGCCCAGTTGCTGCGCCACGGTACCTTGCCAGGTGATGTCCAGCAGACGCACCACCGGCGGCTGCAAAAACGCCGTCAGGCCGGTCAGGTCGACCCGCAGCAGGCCACCGTTGACGCCGCACAACAAGCCGCCCTGATGGTCTTGCACCAGGCTGCGGTTGTTGGTGAATTCCCAGGCGCGGGCACCAAAGAAGGAGCGAACCTGCATCGTCACCAAACCGCTGGCGATGTTGAGCAGGCGCAGGCCGTCCGAGGAGCCGATGGCCACCGTTTGCCCGTCAAGCCACTGAACCGTCCACCCGGAAACTGGATATGACTCCTCAACCAGGCGGGGACGCAACTTGTTGTCCAGCAGAATCACTTTTTCATCCTGAAGTACCACGGTGTCGCCGCCTGGCCCGGTGGCAACCGCGTAGGTATTGCCTGTTGCTAACAACGGCCCACCGATCACAGGCTCCAGTTGCCCGGCCTCCTCGCGCCACAGTCCGCGCCCCAGGGTGGCCACCCACACCCGTGCCGACGGGTCTGCATACAGCGCGTAAACGTAGCCCAGCGCTTGCTTGTCGGCTGGTCGCACCTCTTGGGCACCTGCGTGTGTGATCCGGCTCAGGCCGCGCAGTGTGCCCACCCACAGTGCATCAGCCACCGCCAGCAGCACGCGGGCCGGGGCACCCAGCACCGGGTCGTCCCGAAACACGCGGGTCAGCGCACCCTCGGGCTTGGCGTGGTACAGCCCGTCGTGGGTGGCCAGCCACAGGCCAGAGTCATCCGTGTGGCTGTCCCACACCGTGGTCTCAGGCAGACCAGCGGGCAGGCGCAGACTGGCATTGGCCGCGCCGGGTGCCAGCGTGGCGATGCCAAACAGCTTGTCACCACCAATGGCATAGGTGTCTGCAGGCCCCGGCTTGATTGAGAACACCGCGCCGCTATTGCCGATGTCAATTCTTTTGAGCGCATGGCGCAGGCAGCTCACCAGCGCCAGCCCGCTGGTGTCGGTGGCGATCCAGACATTGCCCAAATCATCAAAGGCCAAGTCCCTGATGCGGCTGTCAAGCTGGTAACGTTCCACAACGCCAGACTCAGATCCAGACTCAGACCCGAACCCGGACTCGGCTTGCAGATACGGCAATGCCAACAGCGTATCGCGCAAGGCAACCCACCAACCGTGTTGACCGGCACCGACCGCAGTCACTTTATGGCCGCCGCCGATGGGTATTTGACGGGCGGAAGTGCCAGCCACCGATGTGGAGTCGATGACAAACAACCCAGTGGTGGTGCCCACCAGCAATTGGCCATCCGGCCCGAGCGCCAGTTGCATGATGAGATGCTCCGCCAGGTCGGGGCAACGCACCTGGCTCCATGAGCTGCCATCACACTCAATCAGCCCGAAGGTGTCAGAGGCGGCATAGACGTGTGAATCGCTCACGCGCACGATGTGGCGCACGAAGCCAACGTCTGCATGAAATGCGATTCTGGGGCCGGCCTCAACGCTGCCCGTGTCCAGCTTGATCAGCCCGTTGGCCGAGCCGATCCAGATGCTGGGCCCTGCGGCATCAATGTGGTCGCACAGTCCGTAAGGCCAAGCGAACCAGGCCACCCAGGGCAGGGGATGCGCGTCGGCATCCAGTGCTTCCAGGCCCAGGTCGGTGCCCAGCCATAACGTACCGTCAGCGCCCACCGCCACGCTGCGCAGCCCGCTGCATTTCAAGCCGTTGCGGCGGTCATAGGTGTGCACGGCACTGCCGTCGAAGCACGACAGGCCCGCCGGGCCCGCCAGCCAAAGCCGTGAAAAGTGGTCACGCGCGATTTTGTGAATCTGGTTGCTGGGCAAACCCTGTGCGCTGTCCACCGCGCGGATGACGGCACCCGACAGCCACGTCTCCTGCGCATCAGGCGCGACGGTTTCAGCTACGCTCATCGCGAAGCGGGCTGGATCGTCGGTTGCCAGGCCCTGCGGGTTAGTTTGAAGTTGATTTTCACGCCGTTATACCGTCAGTTCTCGGGCTGATCGAATTGTTTGCAAATTTAACTGAATGCGGGCCGTCACCGCTTCAACTCTGCAATCGCGCCGCCAGCCCTTGCAGCATGGACACCCGGCGCAGTGTGGTGCGGGTTTTGAGTTTGCGTTCAAACAGGGCGTTGGAAAAAACGGATTCACTTTGTTTTACCGCACAAATCCAGTAGACCTCGCTGCCTTCGCTCACAAACCGGTCATTGCCGGATTGCAAGGCCATCAGTGCGGCGGTTTGAGGGGCGGTCAAAGGAGCGGCTAGAAAACACACGTTGACTTCATGGGCGCCAGCTGACGATTTCTGCAAAACCTGCGCCCGCCTGGCAATGGTTTGCACCGCACTGGCCGTTCGCACAAAGGCATCGGATTTGAAACCCAGCAGGGGTTCCAGCTCAAGCGCCAGCTTTGCAGCAAGCTGGGCGGCGTTTCGGGCCGGTGATTGAAAAATCACATTGCCACTGTTCAAAAAAGTTTGCACGTCGGAGGATAGGAAATTCAAACACCCTTTTTCTAGCCCGTGACCGCTCCGGCACGGCCCCTGACCCCGCTGGATGCCGCCCTTTGCAGTTGACTGCGCCCTGCAGCGCAACGACGATGCCGACGGGGTGCATTTTCACGGCGGCTCGCCACGGGTGAACCCTGATGTCTGAGCCAGTTTGGCCCTTCCCCAAAACCCCGGATGCAGCCGATCCCTGCAGCCCTGGGTGCCGGGCCGCCTGAACAGTGATGGATCGGGATGGTCAGGCCGCTTGCAGCGCCTGGCCACGGGCAGGCGCCCTGGGGGGCGCTCTTGCCTGCAAGCCCAGGTGTGTCAGGATCTTCTCGATGACCGGCTGCTCAAGGATTGCCGCAATGATCTTCAGCTCACCGCCGCAGTTCGGGCAGTGCTCCAGGTCAAGCTCGAACACCCGCTTGAGCAGCGTGGCCCAGCTCAGCCGCGCGGGGCGGTGATGCGCGCATTTCGTCTCGCACTCAGCGGGTTGCACGGCCTGGGCGGCGGGCTCGGGCTCTTGCGGCACAACCATCGCGCGCAGCTTGGCGTTGGGGGCCAGCACACCATGGAAGCGGATCAGGTGCAGCCTCGGCCTGGGCACCAGTGCCGCCAGCCGCTGCATGAACTCCAGCGGTGACATGACCAAATGCGTGGTGCCGTCGCGCCAGGGAGTCTTGAGCTTGAGCACCTCCTGCCCAGCGGCGTTGGTTTGGACGCGTTCGTTGGCCAGCGCCGGGCGGGTGATGTAGCGGCACAGCTGTTCTAGCGCCTGGCGGTCGTCGGCGCCGCAGCGCACGGCAGCGTGCAGGCTGAACCCGCTGATGTCGGCGCACAGGTTCTGCTTGAAGTCCGTCTCCCTGGGCATCGCGCCCTGCACCGTCAGCACCTTCTGCCCGGCGCGTGGGCCGAAGGCAATGCGGTAAGTACACGCCGCCGCCTGCAGCGGCCTGAGCGTGCGGGCCTCTTCCGAGTCGCCGTCGTTGTCGGCCATGTAGGTCGAACCCTGCTCTTCGACCAACACCCCCCGACGGGTGAGCAGCTTCATCGTGCGGGTGATGATCTTGTGCAACACCGCCTGCAGCGCCGCATCGGTCGGCGCGGGTACTTCGACGAATTCCGGCGTGCCGTCGGCACCCGGTCGGTACACCCCGTCCAGCACCAGGCAATGCAGGTGGACATTGAGATTGGCAGCCGAGCCAAAGCGCTGGATCAACGTGACGGCGCCGCTGTCGGCCTCGTCGGCCCTGAGGCCGGTCTGCCCCAGCAGGTGGCGCGTGATCACGCGGTGCTCCACCTGCAGCACTGGCGTCACCAGCTTGGGATGTGCAGCCAGTAGCAGGCGCAGGGGGATGGGCAGCGACAGAACCCACTGGCGCACCGGCACGTGTGGGATGACGTGGTCGACCAGGTGCGCCGCAGTCTGCGCCATGCGGCGGGCCCCGCACGAGGGGCAAAAGCCGCGCCGCTTGCAAGAGAAGGCGACCAGCTTGTCGTGGCCGCAGTCGCCACAACGCAGGCGCAGGAAGCCATGGGCCAGGATGCCGCACTCCAGGAAGGCGTCACCCCAGACGGCAACACCGGTGGATGAACCCGTCGCTGGAAAGTGCCAGAGCACCCCATCACCGGAAATCTCAACCCTGATGACCGAGGTTCTCGACCCCGAGAATCTCAAACGGGCCTTGGAACGGGTCAGGCGCAACAAAGGCGCACCGGGCATTGACGGCATGACCGTCCACGAGCTTGGTGCTCACCTCAAAGCGAACTGGCCGAGCCTGCGCGCGCAACTGGTAGCGGGGTCGTATCGACCAGCGCCCGTGCGGCGCGTGGAAATCCCCAAGCCAGACGGAAGAAAGCGACTCCTGGGTATTCCCACCGTGGTGGACCGGTTCATCCAGCAAGGCATCGCGCAAGTGGTGCAGCGACACTGGGAGCCGCACTTTCATCCGCACAGCTACGGCTTCCGGCCTGGGCGCAATGCGCATCAGGCCATACGCCACGCTCAAGCGACCATTCGCGAGGGCTACGGCTGGGTGGTGGACATCGATCTGGAGGCGTTCTTCGACCGAGTCAACCACGACCGACTCATGGTCCGTGTGCGCGAGCATGTGGACGCACCCGATGTGCTCAGGCTCATCAACCGCTTTCTCAAAGGCGGGGTGCAAGTGAGCGGCCAATTCCAGGCGACAACCCAAGGAGTGCCGCAAGGCGGCCCCTTGTCGCCGGTGCTGGCCAATGTGGTCTTGGACGAACTGGATTGGGCGCTTGAACGCCAAGGCCGACGCTTCGCCGTAAGCGTCTGGCCGTCCCACCTTGATGCCGACGTAGTTTTGTAGGAGCCTCGTGTCCACTCAGTTTCTTGGTGGACACGTGCACACTATTTCCAA
>JAYWAV010000122.1:0-6061 GCA_043782015.1 Rhodoferax sp.
TCCACGGGCGCTGGCAGTTTGTTTGGCTTGTGATGTACAAGCCGTGACGCGGCAAACCGAATTACTTGAAGGAGTAATTGCCGCTGACGTAGAAGCTACGACCACGTGGGTCCGCATAGGTTGGGTCCCAGGAGGTCTGGAAGTAACGCGTCTGGTTGGTGAACGGAGGCATCGTGTTCAACACGTTGAGCACACCAGCGCGAACCACCAGAGACTTGCTGAACTTGTAGTTGCCAGTCAAGTCCCACAAAGAGTAGGCTTCCACTTCACGGTTGTTCCAAGCGGCGATGGCTACCTCTTTCACGTTCTGGTCGGTATAGCCGGACAAATAGGTGTTTGTCAGGGTCAGGCCCAGAGCGCCCATTTCATAGTCAAAATTCAAACGATAACGCCACTTTTGCACCGCCTTGTCGTCACGGAACTTGCCAAGACCGTCTCGCAGGGGAGAGGCCTCATCAGTCTGGTACTCGTATTTGGTAACCAGTGTGCTGTTGAAACCTGCACCAAAACGACCCACATCCGTTGCCTGACCGCGCCAGTTGAGCGTGAAGTCGAACCCGGAGGTTTCCAGCTTTCCGCGATTGGCCTTTTGAACGTACACGGTGTCTACTTCTCCAAAACCATTGCGTGCGACAATTTTTGGATTGTTGTAGTAGGTCGGGTCGTTGAAAATGGTTTCATCACCAATGTCGGAGATGATGTCTGACTTGCGAATCATCCAGTAATCAATACTGCCATTCCACTGCGGCGCGGGCTGGAACACTGCGCCGAGTGAGATCTGCTGCGATTTCTCTGGTTTGATGTCGCATTTTGTAGCCAATGCCGGGTTGAGTGTTGGATCACAAGCGGCATAACGGTTCATAGGGAACTGATCCGCATAGCCTCCCACGGGGTCATAGATGATGCTGGCAGTTGTACCCAGCACAACCGGCCGATACATTTCGGACACGGTGGGTGCGCGGAAGCCCGTTCCAGCAGAGCCACGTACCAGCAGCGAATTGCTGGGGCGATAGCTCAGAGAGATCTTGGGATTTGTCGTTGTCAATTCCTGGTCCGCAGTGCGGACTTTTCCGTAGCGGTCGTAACGCAAGGCAAATTGGGCCTCAAGCTCCTTGCTCAAGGGTGCGCTGATTTCAGCGTAAATACCCTGGACAACCCGGCTGTCAGACTGTGCGGGGTATGTCAACGGGTCACCTGCGCGCCAGAACCGGTCTTTGTCGCCAACGATGTCGTTGGCATTGAGTACATCGCTGGCACTGAAATTGGTTGTTTCACGGCGCATATCCACACCGATAGCGACCATTGCATCCCCACCACCCAATTTCGCGAATGCGCTTGTCGCTTTGAAGTCGATTTGGTCTGTTACACCTTCAGAGTAGCGTGCGCCACCGGTCACCTTGATGCCGTCCATGAAGGCTTTTCCATTGCCATTGGTTGGCAGCGTGAAGATGTTGTAAGCGCCTGATGCAATGCCCGCGCGCAGTTTCGTATCCGACACCCAGCCATCGACATCTACGTCATCGACTTTGTTCACAGCGTGATTGACGGCCGTGTTGTATTCCCAGTCACCCAGGTTGCCTGTCAAGCCAAGCACAATGCGCTGGCCGGTGCTGGTGACCTGGCTGGTGCGCAGGCCGGCCTCTTCCAGGCGCGAACGGAACCGGATTTCACCGGTAATTCCGGTGAGCGCCGTCAAGGCCGCCGGTGCCTGCAAGCCTTCACCGGACCGTACACGGAAGGTGGATGGTGATGCAGCGTAGAAAGTCTCGGTTTTGCTGTTCAGCAGTTCGGCAAAAAACTGGTGATCGGCAGACAACTGGATGGTGGCGCGCCCCAGGAAATTGGCTTTGGTGGATTCAGGATAGATCTCCGTATTCGCCATGTAGTTGTAAGTGCAGCCGTCCGGGCCGCCAATAGCGCCAGGCGCATACACATTGCCGGTCGTAGGGTTGCAAGTGGGACGGCTCAAGTTGGTCCGACTCACTCCGAGCCAGTTCTGACCTGCGAGGGGGCCATTCTTGAGCTGCGTACGCTGTGCTGACGTCAGGTCAAAATTCGCAGGGAATGTTTGCGACGAAGTCAACAATGGCAGGCGATTCGGGACGTCGTTGTCGGCAATGAAACTGCGTTGATTGGAACGCAGCGATCCCAACTTCTGGTAGTCAAACACGCCCATGACATTGAAGCGGTCTTTTTCCAGGTCGCCAAAGCCACCAGAAATGGTGGCGGTGCGCTTGCCGGCCCCGCCTTGTTGCGTGGTTAACGCGTAGCCAGACACATCCAGGCCCTGGTAGTCTTTGCGGGTAATGAAATTGATCACGCCGCCCATGGCATCCGTGCCGTAGATAGCGGAAGCGCCGTCTTTCAACACTTCCACGCGCTGGATGGCACCCGAAGGTATGTTGTTCAGATCCACGCCTGAGTTGTCACCGGGCGTAGCAAAGTTGGCCAAGCGGCGACCATTCAAAAGAATCAGGGTGCTGGACACACCCAGGCCGCGCATGTTGGCGCCGTTAAACCCCTTTTGGGAACCATTGATATCGGTAATGCTCGCGCCATCGGTCAGTCCACCGACATTCGAAGAAATCTTTTGCAGCAGTTCGGCGGCGGTGGTCACACCTGACTTTTCGATGTCTTCGCGCTTGATCGTTTCAACGGGCAAGCTGGATTCGCCCTCAATACGCTTGATCGATGAGCCTGTCACTTCCACGCGCTGCAACGACTGCGCGGGCTCGGACTGGGCAAACGCCGACTGACTCGCTAGCAGGGCTAGAGAGACGGCGACAGCGTGGGCACTTGGGCGCAGCACAAACGCGGCGCGGGTGCGATGGATTTTCATGGGGCTGGTCATGGAAGGCCTTGATTGTGGTTGGTGAGAGGGGTTAGGGGAATAGGAAGAAATGCGGCCAACTTCTATCGTTCACTGGCCGCGGATGCTGACGTCGAAATACCGGTCGTTGATTTGCGTGTAGACACCGTTGGCCGTGATCGCCTTGAGCGCGGTGTTCACTTTGTCCCTCAGGCTGGTTTCGCCCTTGCGAAAGGCAATGCCGTTGCCGCCATCCTTGTTGTCACTGGGGTTGATGGGTGGGCCGATCCTGGCGAAGCCTTTGCCCTCGGGCGATTTCAGAAATGCCACAGTGGACGCGTACGCAGACCCAAAGCCCAGATCGCCACGTCCGGCGGCGAGCTCCATGGTCACATCCGCTTCCTTGGCGACTTGCAGTACCGCGCTGTCCTTGTAGTGGGCGGCGATGTAGCGGGCGCGTGGGGTGTTGCGCATCACGATGATGGTCTTGCCCTTGAGCGCAGCAGGACTGGTGTCCTTGACGGCGCCCGCCTTGGCAATGAAGGTGGAGGGAATGTCGTAATACGAGTCGCTGAAGTCCGCCACCCGCTTGCGCTCTTCCGAGATCGTCATCGACGCCACCACCATGTCGAACTTGCGGGCATTGAGCGCGGGCATCATGCCGTCCCACTCCTGCGACACCATGGTGCACTCGGCCTTCATCTCGGCGCACAGCGCGCGGGCAATGTCGATGTCAAAGCCGGAGAACTTGCCATCCGTTCCCATTTGCGAAAATGGCGGGTAATTGGCTTCCACACCGATGCGAATCTTCGCCCAACCAGGCGCTTGCGCATGGGCCACGGCGGGCATCAGCGCCTGCACGGCCAGTGCGAATGCGGCGGACACAATAGTGCGCGTGAGCAGCTTCATGGGGGCAGTAATTTTCAACATTAGGCGGAGTGTATATTTATTTTCACAAATTGGTAATAAGAAAATACTAGTGCAAACCCTAGCCTGTTTTCGGGCAACATTTCGGCATTTACCGCGGATACTCCCAGGAAATCACTGAAAATAACTTTCATAATAGTCACTTATGAAAATTAATTACCTCCCATGAGTGTCCGAATTTCACAACAGCGGGGCCTGTCGCTACTGGCTGGCTGGCTGCTGTGCGGCGGTATCGCAGGGGCACAACCGATGACCGCACCTCCACCACCGCCCATTGCCAACTTCATTCTTGGGGGTGGTGACCGGCACTGCTCCAGCTTCAACGGCGAAGCGGCGGGCCGCGGGTGCCTCACAGACTGGGCCACCATCCTCGCGCACGACCCCGCATTCGCCGGCAGGGCTATGGCCGATATCAGCTTCGATGCCAGCTATCCGTTACCCACTTTCACCTACAGCCTGACCACTGAAACGCTACACCGCGTACGCGCGATTCCTGCGCCACTGATGAACGCCCATCGCAAGGCATCACTACTGGTGGCACTGGATCAGCGCGCCGCCGCAAGCTCCATGGAGCACGCCCCATTTACAGCGATAGACATGGCCCGGGGCGCCGACGCGCCCGCGTTCACGGCGGACCTGACGCGCCCGGAGGTAGCCGTACTGCGCGCTGCATTGGTGGATGCGATCACACCAACATCGCGCAAATATGAAGCCCGCTCTGTTCTGTTTGCCTCCAACCCGCATGTGCGCGCCACCTTCCAGCTGTTTGTCGCTGCGGCCCGCGCGGCCAATGGTGGCAAGACACCGAAGATCGGTGTGGTGACCGCATCGGCGGACGCGCACCCATTTGCCGACGCGGATATCAACGTAGACGCACTGCGCTCGGCCGGCGCCGACGTGGTCTATATCCCCATGGACGGGGGAATGCGGCAGGCACTGGACCGCAATGACTGCAAAGCAGTCGACTTGTACTACGACAGCTACACCAATACCCGCAGCTCACGCAGCTACTTTCATAGCGCACTGGTTTACCCGGATTTGGCAGCGCTGCAACGCAGCTTCTGCGACAACCGTGGGGCGCTGCTGAACGCCACGCTCAAGGACCTCAGCGGCATCTATTTCTCCGGCGGTGACCAGGCGCGCCACCTCGAGAGCTTCAAAAGCAAAGATGCGGACGGAAAGTACACCGTGGCGAGTGCCCAACTGGCTATCTTGCAGGCGCGCTTCGACCAGGGAAAATTGGTCGTAGCAGGCACCAGCGCAGGCAACCATATCCAGGGCGGTGGCCATTGGCGCGGCAAGGCGGTACCCATGTTGGGCGGTGGCGATTCCTACGAAGCCTTGCGCGCAGGCTTTATCCGCGGAAATGGCCCGACGCTGGGTGCCGCATCCCCCGACGGTGGCGAGGGCAAGTATCCGGCCAGCAGCTATGAATTGGGCGGCCTGGGCTTCTTCCAGCTCGGCCTGTTGGACTCGCACTTCTCCATTCGCACGCGCGAAGGTCGGTTGGTGCGGCTGACGCAGCAAAGCGGCATGGACTATGGCTTTGGCATCGACGAAAACACGGCGCTCGTCGTATCACAGCCCGATACGCAAGGTACGACGCATTTGTCGGTGACCGGCGCGGCAGGTGTACTGATCGTCGATGTGCGCAGTGCCACTGCCACCGGACACGGTACCGTCGGTGCATACGCCGTTGAGGGCGTGCGCCTGCATTACCTCAGTGCGGGCGACACCGCGTCGGTGGATGCCAAAGGCCATCTGCACGTGCATCTGAGCGCATCACAGCCGCAGCTTCCATTGCAGGCCGATGCCAAACCTGCGCTGCAGGATGGCGTGCAAGACTACGGCTCGGGCAACTTCCTGAAGCTGGCGCAGACCATGGGCTTTACCGGCGCATCCATAGGATTTGGCACGACCGAACGCAGCCTTGACAGGCGCACGCCGCATCAAGACCGCCCGCTTTACAGCGCCACTTTGCGCCGATTGCCAGGCACCGAGTTCCGTGGCGACCCCGCGCGTTCAGAAGTTGGCGGTCCGCGTTTGTCGTACACACAGCTGCTGTTAAAGTTTGCTCCTTGCGGCGCGAGCTGCACCACACCTTGACTATGGCCACAGACGTACCTACCACCGCCGCATTTACCAGCCCCTCCGTTGACACGGCCTTCGCGCAATCGACACTGGGTCTGAAGCTGCGTGAGGTGCTCAACGAAGGCCGCGGCTCCAACGCAGTGATCGCCGACTTTCTGCTGCGCAACCCGGTGCGCGCCACAGCGTGGGGCATTGAAGAACTGGCCAGCAACACACAGACCTCCACCGCCACCC
>JAYWAV010000123.1:0-6061 GCA_043782015.1 Rhodoferax sp.
ATAGCGCGGGTCGTGGTGTCAATCATCGTCATCTTGCCGATCCAGCGCGAGCTCACATACAGCAGGCGGCCATCGGGCGACAGGTCCATGCAATCCGGCCCACCGGGCGCGGGGTAGTTGTCGACCACGGTCATCATGGCCGTGTCGATCTTGCTGATGGTGTTGGCGACGCGGTTGCTGACGAATACATGGCGCTTATCGCCCGCGCTGCGAAACGCGTGCGCGCCCGCGCCGGTAGGAATGGTTTTGACCAGCTTGGGCGCGGACCCTGTCACGTCATAGACCTCCACGCCTTTGCCCCCCGTCAGGCCGATCAGAATGAATTTGTCATCTGCGGTACCGAACACATCGGCCGGCAACGCGCCGGTCTTGCCGCGCCATTTCACCGTTTGTGTCGGCAGATCAATCACGACCAGCTCATCGCTGTCTTGCATGGTCGTGTAAATGGTGGTGCTCTTGCTGTCGATCCAAAGGTGGCTGGGTGTTTTGCCCGTCGCGATGCGCTTGGCCAATGTCAACTCACTGCCATTCCAGCGGTAGATGTCCACATGGTTGAGCCGGTTTGCCGCAGTGACAAACCACTGCATGTCGGGCGAAAAGCGCAACTGGTACGGATCCAGAATGCCGCGCACGGTGCGCTGCACGGCAGCCGTTTTCGGATCCAGAAACAGCAGCGAGTCGCCCAGCGCATTGGCAATGATCAGCGACTTCTCGTCGGGCGTGAGGTACAGGTGGTGCGGCTCCTTGCCAGTGGGAATACGCTGCACCTCTTTCCAGGTGGCCGGGTCAATCACGCTGACGCTGGCGTCCTGCGAATTGAGCACAAAAACAGGAGGGGACGGGGCCTGGGCATTCGCCTCGGCCAACCACACCAGAGTAGCCGTCAAAGCTGCCAGAAAACGGAGAAAAATGGTCACGGAGAGTCGCTTTACTAGAGGGGACTAGTGTACCTTTTCGTTTTTTTTGTTTTTCCCATTGGCGGGGAGCCTTTGTATTTCCCACTCTCTTTTTTCAACACCCACTCCCCCAGCCCCTCGCCCCGTCGGCGAAGGGCTGGGGGAGTGGGTGTTGAAAAAGAGTAGGGAGTTAAAAAACCTCAACCCCCAGAAATCGAAGCCAAATCATCCGCAGAAAGCCACCTCCATTGACCAGGCAACAGGTCATCCGGCAACCGAAGACCGCCAATCTGCGACCGATGCAACCCCTCCACCCGATTGCTGACCGCTGCCACCATGCGCTTGACCTGGTGGTACTTGCCCTCAGTCAACGTCAGGCGAAGATGAAACTCGCTCACCGCTTCGCAGGCCGCCGCCCGCACCGGCTTTGGGTCGTCGTCCAGCACGACACCGCTCAAAAGTTTCTGCACTTGCTTGTCATCCAGCGGGTGCTTGACCGTCACCTCGTACACCTTGGGCACATGGTGACGCGGTGAGCTCATGCGGTGGATGAACTTGCCGTCATCGGTTAGCAGCAGCATGCCCGTCGTGTCCTGGTCGAGACGCCCGACCGCCTGCACCCCCTGCACCGCGGCCTTTTGCGGGCGCAGCCGCAGCGGCGATGGCAGCAAGGTGTAGATGCTGGGGTAGGTGGATGGCTTTTGCGAACATTCGGTCGCCGTTGGCTTGTTCAAGACCAGGTACGCTTTGTCAAAGTACGGCCAGTCCGCGCCCTGCACCCGGAAACGCAAGCCTTCTGCTATAAATTCGGTAGCTGCTTGCGCACATAGGACGGGCGTTACAGCCTCATTTGATGCATAAACCTGAACCAGGCCCTGCTGGATCAAACCGGCGCAAACACGCCGTGTACCGAAGCCCTGCGAATAAAGAATGTCCTGCAATTGCATGGCTCTAGTATCGCAGCGGAGTTTGGGGGCGACAAATTTGCGCCGGGCCGCCCCAAGCAAATTTAGTCCCCTTGAGTGGCAGCGACCCGTGGAACGGCGGAGCGTGGGGGCGATATCTCCGGTAGACTGCGGGTTCCCCATTTACACGAGGCACGTTGTCCGCATGTCAGACGATCTGGTGTTTACCGATGAGCAGTCCGCGCCCGCACTGCGCCTTGGAGTGCAGGCCTGGCAGGTTCTGGTGGTGGACGACGAGCCAGCCGTGCACGAAGTGACCAAGCTGGTCATGGGCGGCTTCGAGATGGATGGCCGCGGGCTGGAATTCACCCATTGCTACAGCGCCAAAGAGGCACGCGCCGTGTTGGCAGCGCCCAACGACTTCGCGCTGATCCTGCTGGATGTGGTGATGGAAACGGAGCACGCTGGACTGGAACTGGCCCGCCACATCCGCGAAGACATCGGCAATCTGAATGTACGCATCGTGCTGCGCACTGGCCAACCCGGCCAGGCGCCGGAAGAGCAGGTCATCAAAGACTATGACATCAACGACTACAAGGAAAAGACCGACCTGACACGGCGCAAACTGATCACGGTCTTCTATGCAGGCTTGCGCGCCTACCGCGATCTGATGCGCATTGAGCACGCCCGCCAGGGCCTGCGCCGCTCCATCGAGGCCATCGCCGAGGTCTACGATTCGCACAACCTGCGCAGCTTTGCGTCCGCCGTGCTGGAGCAGGTCAACTTTTTACTGAACCTTAACGGCGAGGGCCTGTGCGCCAGCCATCTTGCTGCCTACACCGCCAACTCGGCGAACGGGCGCATCAAGGTGCTGGCGGCCACACAGGCCTACTCGCAGCTCATGGAAGACGAGCAGGTCAGCAATCTGCCGCCCGAGGTACAAGTCGCGTTGCACCGCACGCTGCGGGAGAAGCTCAGCCACCACGGCGAGTACTACTACGCGGGCTACTTCCGCACCAAGGCCGGTAGCGAAAGCATGATTTACATGCAGTTCCCGGAGCCCATCAACGACATGGCGCGTGAGCTGCTGGAAATCTTCTCCAGCAATGTGGCTATTTCGTACGACGCACTGCTGTTGCGCGCAGACACCGAACTCGCGCGCCGCGCCTCCATTTCCATCCTGGGCGGCGCGATTGAAAAGCGCAACAGCCAACCCTCGCTGCACTTGCATCGCGTGGGCCACATTGCGGGGCTGCTGGCGGAAAAACTGGGCCAGCCGGAGCGCGATGTGGAGCTGCTACAGGTAGCCGCCTCGCTGCATGATGTTGGCAAGGCCTGCGTGCCCGACAGCATCGTCACCAAGCCGGGTCCGCTGGATGCGCAGGAATGGGAGGTCATGAAAACCCATGCGCAAGAAGGCCATACGCTGCTGTCGCAGTCGGCATCGGCGGTACATGCACTGGGCGCCACCATCGCGCTGGAGCACCACGAGCGCTGGGATGGCTCGGGTTACCCCAAGGGCCTTCGCGGCGCAGCCATCAGCCAGGCCGGGCGCATTGTCGCGGTGGCAGACGTACTGGATTCGCTGCTCAGCGCCAGCTGCTACAAGAAAGCCTGGCCCATGTCCAACGCCCTGCAGTACCTGCGCGACCACGCTGGAAGCCAGTTTGAGCCGGCGCTGATCACCTTGTTGCTGGATTGCACGCCCGAGATCGACAAGATCTACGCCACCTAGCCTCCAAACCAAAGCGCAGGTAAACTGTTTTCCAACAAGAAGCCCCGTCAGAGGGCCAATCTTTAGGGTGGTGAACAATGGTCATATGGTTTCTGGTGGGTGCCCTGTCAGGCATCACCCTTGGTGCAGGACTGGTCTACTGGTGGCAAAAAATAGCGCTCAGGGAACAGCGGCGTATTCCCCGAGAATGGCCCCTCAAACTGCGCCTGCTGGTCAATAGCCGCGAGCGTCGCGTATGGATATGGCTGACCAAAGTCATGTTCGACCAGCAAGTCCTGATCAAGCTGCCCGTCACCCGCTTCACCACGCCAGCCGTCCCTGCCGAGGCCAACCACTGGTACAAGATTCTCAACGGACTGTATTGTAGTTTTACGGTCTGCGATGCCGAAGGCCGGGTCATTGGCTGCGTGGATGTGCCGGGGCCACAAGGTTTATCCATGTCAAACCAGACGCTGAAACACACGCTACTGGCGCAATGTGGCGTGCGCTACTGGGTGGTAGACCCGGAAAACCTGCCCCATCTGGCCCAGATCCGCACGGCGTTCCTGGGTGAACACGCCGTCAAGGGAGTGGGACGTGATGACCTGGAAATGCGGTTCAGAAATGTGCGTGAGAACCTGCAGGCAGCCGTCACGCGGCAGCGCAACCAAAGCCAAGCAGGCGAAAAGAGCAGCGGCTTCGCCCGGCTCGATGCACAGATGGGCCAGGCCAGAGATATGCCCGAGAGTCGCCTGCCTTCCGGCTGGGACCACAACTCATTCATCACCCCGCTGGACAGCCGCTCGGGTGACCTAACGCACTAACCTAGTTTTTTCTTTTCCTTGCCCTTAGGCATCACCGAAGTCACGATGGTGGCCCGTACGGGCTCGCCCGACATCGTCATGGGCTTGGGGGGTGAAGAATCCTTCTTGGGTTTCTTCGCTTCTTTGTTCGTTTTTTGTTGACCTTTGGCCATGGGAACCTCCGTCGATGGTTAAAGTAGAGTCCGCCCAGTGTACGGGGAAAATCCACTCTACCGGCGCCTCCGCCCATCACATTCACCCATGAAATTGCGCCGTGTCACTTGCACTTGTCATTCAGGAATCTGAGGTCGACATCACCGCCATCCGCGCACAGGGCGCAGGCGGCCAAAATGTCAACAAGGTCTCCAGCGCGATCCACTTGCGCTTTGACATTGCCGCCTCCAGCCTGCCCGATGGTGTGAAGGAAAGACTGCTGGCGCTGCGCGACAGCCGCATCACTGGCGACGGTGTGTTGGTGCTCAAAGCCCAACGCTATCGCACGCAAGACCAAAACCGGCTTGACGCATTTGCGCGTCTGCATGAACTGGTGCAAAGCGTGGCCACTCCGCCGGTTCCGCGTAAGCCAACAAAACCCACCAGAGCCTCACGTCAGCGGCGACTGGAGGGTAAGAGCCAGCGGTCTACGTTAAAGGCGACGCGAGGGAAAGTGCTGGACTGAAGTCAGATGGGCTTGCCGCCTTCGCAACGCGACACCACGACTTTGCAGTCCTTGCCACAGCTTGCCAACGCAGTCTTTTCCGCCTCATCTTGGGTCTTGCCAGAACCTGTGCCGCTGTTTTTTTCTGACTTCGCGTAGGCACCACAGGCATCAAACCAGACAGCGGCGCGGCAATAGCTCAGGCCTTTGTCGGAGCACTGCTTCAAGGCGGCACTCTTGGCTGCCTCGGACGAATCTTGCCCAGTAACAATCACGTGCTGCTCGGTAGACGCGTCCTGCGCCTTGGAGTCGGCGTCGCCCACCGCAATAGTCCCAAAGGCGAATGCGTGGCTTTGCAACAGTGAGGTCAGCAACAAGGAAGTGAAGATCAGTTTGGTATTTTTCATCGCAGTTTCTTGAAAAAAGGCCACCAAGTGGTTACGCCTGGCGGCCTTTATTGTCATTGCATGTGGTGGAGCTGGCGGGATTTGAACCCGCGTCCACAAGCCTTCTTCGAACAGTTCTACATGTGTAGCCGTCTGATTTGGATCTCGCTCTTCACATCGCGCAGTGGCACGCTATGCAAATCGCCAGCAACCTATTTTCTCGACCCACCCTAAGTTACCCAAGGTAGGCCCAGCCGAATTAAATTACCCCACAGCCGGGACAACTTGCGTTGCCCTTGCCCAGCCGATCGGCTGACTGTTGTGAGGCTCACGTGCAATTAAGCAGCGAGTGCGAAACGTTCGTCGTTTGCAGTTAGTTTTTTTGAATCAGTTTTACGAGCGCATTCAGCTCGACATGCCCTGCTGCGCGTCCGAACCCGTGTCGAAACCAGTGCAGCCCCATAACCCTATTTTAGTCCTTGGCGAGCAATTGCAAGAGCCCTTGTGGAGAATTAATCTGCGCGTGGGCACCCCAGCTCTGGGTATCGGACTTGGCGCCCAGATAGCCATAGGTGGCGGCAACCGTACGCATACCCGCCGCCAACCCGGCCACAATGTCCCGCTCATCGTCACCCACATAGACACAGCGCTCAGGCGCAACGCCCAACCGACGCGCCGCTTCCAGCAAAGGCTCGGGGT
>JAYWAV010000124.1:0-6028 GCA_043782015.1 Rhodoferax sp.
CATCCATGTCGTACAGCGGGTGGCGGAAGTTCAGGCCGCTCAAGCTTTCGCCCTTGACCGTGGCCAGCACGGTGCCGGTCAGGCCAAAGCGCTCCAGGCATTTGTCCACCAGCGTCTCGGCCAGTACCAGGCAACCTTTTTCGGTTTGCACCAGTGCGTAGCTCAGCCCAGGGTGGGCGTTGAGCGCTTGATTGGCAGGGATAGTCCACGCGGTCGTGGTCCAGATAACGGCAAAAGCGGTCTGACCCGCGGGCAGCGCAGCCAGGCCGAAGGCGGCGGCCAACTTGCCGGCGTCATCCGCTTCAAACGCCACGTCCAGCGTGTCGCTCTTCTTGTCGGCGTATTCGATCTCGAACTCGGCCAGAGACGAGCCGCAGTCAAAGCACCAGTACACGGGCTTGAGGCCACGGTACACAAAGCCGCGCTCGATCACGCGCTTGAATGCGCGGATTTCTCCGGCCTCGTTGGCCGGGTCCATGGTGCGGTAGGGGCGCTCCCAGTCGCCCAGCACACCCAGGCGCTTGAAGTCCTCGCGCTGCTGGCCGATTTGCTCGGTGGCGAAGGCGCGGCTCTTGGCCTGCATGTCGTCACGGGAGAGGTTGCGGCCATGCAGTTTCTCGATCGCGTTTTCGATCGGCAGGCCATGGCAGTCCCAGCCGGGGATGTATTGCGCGTCAAAGCCGTCGAGCTGCTTGCTCTTGACGATCATGTCCTTCAGGATCTTGTTCAGCGCGTGACCGATGTGCAGCTTGCCGTTGGCGTACGGCGGGCCATCGTGCAATACGAACAGCGGCGCGCCGTGGCGCGCATCGCGCAGTTTTTTGTACAGGCCATCCTCGTTCCATTCCTTGACCCATGCCGGTTCGCGCTTGGGCAGGTCGCCGCGCATCGGGAAGGGGCTGTCGGGCAGGTTCAGGGTGCTGCGGTAGTCGACAGGATTAGTTGTGGGTTCGGTCATGGCGATATCAATCCAGGCAATTCATTGGGGCTGGCCAGCTTTTACATGCGCTGGCCGAAGGGTGTGTCTGGTTGTGGGCAGACATGACGCGGGGCAAAGTGCGTCGACGGGCCCCGTCAAATTCGGGCAGCGATCCAAGCGCGTGCATCATCGCAGTCCTGGCGTATGCCCTTTGTCAGGGCGTCCAGACCGTCGTACTTCAGCTCGTCGTGCAGTTTGTGTAGCAGTTCCACGCGGATGATTTTACCGTAGGCCCCCTCGGCACCCAAGTTGTCGGGCCAGTCCAGGCAATGGGTCTCCAAGAGCACGCGCCCGCCGTTCACATCGGTACCGTCCAGCGAGGGGCGCACGCCCAGATTGGCGACACCCGGCAAAGGCTTGTGCGACAGGCCATGCACTTGCACAACAAAGATGCCACCCGCGGCCGGTTTCCAGTGGGCAAAGCGCAGATTCAGTGTTTTGAAACCGAGCGTGCGGCCCAGCTTGCGTCCGTGCACCACGTGACCCGAAATGCAATAGGGACGGCCCAGCAGGCGCGCAGCCGCAGTCATGTCACCCCGGCCCAGTGCCTCGCGCACTGCGGAGCTGGAAACGCGCAGACCATGGACTTCATACGAATTCATCCGCGCAACATCAAATCCCTGCTTGTCACCGGCGGCGTCCAGGAGCGCGTAATCCCCCGCGCGCTTGACGCCAAAGCGGAAGTCATCGCCGACCAAAACGTAGCGCGCGCCCAACCCCTGAAGTAACACTTTGTCAATGAACGCTTGCGGGGATTGGCCTGCCAGTCGGGCATCAAACGGCAGCACCACCGTTTGATCCACGCCACAGCGTGCCAGGTCTTCCAACTTGTCGCGCAGCGTGCCTACGCGGGCAGGCGCAAGTTCCGGCTTGTGCAGTAGGGCAGCAAAATAATCCCGCGGATGGGGCTCGAAGGTCAGTACGCAACTGGGCACGAAGCGTTGTTGCGCCTCGCCGCGTAACAGCGCTAGCATGGCCTGATGACCCCGGTGTACACCGTCAAAATTGCCAATCGTCAGGGCGCATGCGGGTGCGATACCCGGGTGATGAAAACCGCGAAAAACCTTCATGAATTTGTTATCTTTTTGATAGCAGGCTGCGCACACTCAATAAGCGCTTGAAGCCAATTTGTCACAGAAACAGGGTATATTGTGACTTAGCGGCTCCCTGCACCCCAGCAGGTCAGCCGGACGAGAGATTTGCAGACCCCTCAAAGGTTTGGCCAGTGACCAGTTTTGTTCATTTTTGACGAAAGGTGTGTTGCGTGAAAGTCTTGAAGTTGTCGGCCCAAGGGCTACCCCAGTCCTGGATTTCTCTTGAACAGGCGGTCACGCATTACGCCGCGGATGAAGTGCGCTGGGAAGTCGGTGGCGAAGTCGCGGTGTTCCATGGCGGGCACAACGCGGTCACCGGCCAGCAGTCCATCATCCGGGTCAGCAGCATCATCGGCACGCGCGGCGTACCCAAGATCAATCCGTTCAACCTGCGCCCTGGCCTGACCAACAGCAAACTCTTCAAGCGCGACCGCAACGTCTGCGCCTACTGCGGCGACCATTTCCATGAGGATGTGTTGACCCGCGAGCACATCATCCCGTTCGCCCAGCAAGGCATAGATAACTGGATGAACGTGGTGACTGCTTGCCGGCCCTGCAACCATAGGAAGAGCAGCCGTACGCCCGAGCAGGCGCACATGCCGCTCTTGTACACCCCCTATGTGCCCAGCCTGTGGGAAGACTTCATCCTGCGCAACCGCCGCATCCTGGCGGACCAGATGGAGTTTTTGATGGCGCATGTGCCTAGCTCTTCGCGCCTGTTGATTTAGAGCTTGAATAGGCCCTAACATCCGGGCATGACGACCCCCGCACGATCCCGCATCGCCCTGATCGCCCACGATCACAAGAAAGACACCATGGTCGAACTCGCCCGCGAGTTCGCGCCGTTCTTGCGCGAATGCACGCTCAGTGCGACGGGCACAACCGGTGGCCGACTGGTGAACGAAGTGGGGCTGGATGTAGAGCGCCTGCTCAGCGGGCCCATGGGTGGCGATTTGCAGATTGGCGCGCGGCTGTCGCAAGGCGAAATTGATGCAGTGATCTTTCTGCGCGACCCGATGACGCCCCAGCCGCACGAACCGGACATCAATGCGCTGGTCCGCGCCTGCGACGTGCACGATGTACCTTGCGCAACCAATCTGTCTACGGCGCGGCTGGTGCTGGAGCAGATGCTGCGGGTAAAAGCCAAACCCAACCCCGACTCCTAAAGCTACACTGTTCCTAAAATCACCAAGGGAGTGGAGCAGTGACACATTCACCATTGCGCCAACGCGCAGCGTACTTGGGCCTGCTATTGGGTGGAGTATTTCTGCCCTTGGCCTTGCCAGCACAAGTCGCCAGAGCCAATACTGTCCAAACGGATCAGAAGTCTGCGCCGGCACTGATGCTCGCGCAGAACTGGCAATCCAGTCTCAACCCCGCGGACTTCCTGGTCAGTGAAAAACTCGATGGCGTGCGCGCCTGGTGGGATGGACAGGTGCTGCGCTTTCGCAGCGGGCGGCTGATTGTCGCGCCGGCCTGGTTCATCGCGGCTTTGCCAAAGACTCCGCTGGATGGGGAGTTGTGGATGGGACGCGGCAGCTTTGATCGCGTTTCCGGCGCTACGCGCAAAACGATTCCGGTAGATGCCGAATGGCGCGAAGTGCGCTACATGGTGTTTGACATACCCGGCGCCAGCGGATCGTTTGCCGAACGCGCCCAACGCATGGCAGCCTTGGTCGCAACTGCCGGAGTGCCGTGGCTGCAGGCAGTGGGGCAGCAGCGCATTTCGGACCACCTGGCACTGCAGGCCCTGCTCAAGAAGACTGCCGGTGAGGGCGGTGAAGGCTTGGTGTTGCACCGTGCTGATGCACTATGGCAACCCGGGCGCAGCGATGCCGTGCGCAAGCTCAAACTGCAACCCGATGAAGATGCGAGGGTGGTGGCGCTGATTCCCGGCAAAGGGCGCCACGAAGGACGCATGGGCGCGCTTATGTTGGAGATGGCCGACGGGAAGCGATTTGCATTGGGTACCGGATTCACCGATGCGCAACGGGCCGATCCTCCGGCTGTAGGCGCTTTGGTGACCTACCACTACCGAGACAGAACCCCATCAGGTTTGCCCAAGTTTGCGAGCTTTTTGCGCGTACGGGACGCGGAGTAGCGGAATGGGCCTTAGGCCACTGCGCTGGCAGCGATGTCCAGCGAACGCAAGCGCTTATCGCCATCGAACACATCGCAAACCAGCATCAGCTCATCGGCACTCGTGGCTTCTTGCAATTGCACCAGCCCAGCGCGCACCGTGTCAGGCCCGCCGATCACTGCGGCGGCCAAAAAATCGCCAACCGCGCCGCGCTCTTGTGCATTCAGTATTTGCATCAGGTTTTCTACGGGCGGGGGTAGCGGCTTGCGGTCGCCACGCAGAATACCCAGCACGCGCTGGTAAATGCTGCTGGCCAGAAACTCAGCCTCGTCATCCGTAGGCGCCGCGACCAGCGGCACGCCGATCACGACATGGGGTTTTGCCAGCGTCGCGGAAGGCTGGAAATTCTGGCGGTACATCGTAATCGCCTGAAGCAACAAGCGCGGTGCAAAGTGCGATGCAAACGCGTATGGGAGGCCGCGCTGTGCCGCCAGTTGCGCCGAAAAAAGGCTGGAGCCCAGTAGCCAGATAGGCACATTGGTACCCGCACCCGGGGTGGCAATCAGGCGCTGGCCTGGCTGCGCGGGTGCCAGCAGTTGTTGCAACTCCAATACTTCGCGCGGAAAGTCTTCTTCGGTTTCCACCCGGTTGCGGCGCAGTGCACGCATCGTGGGCTGGTCCGTACCCGGTGCGCGGCCCAAGCCGAGATCAATGCGTCCGGGAAACAGCTCGGCCAGCGTACCAAACGCTTCAGCGACCACCAGTGGCGCGTGGTTGGGCAGCATGATGCCGCCCGAGCCAATGCGCATGCGCTGGGTCTTTGCGGCGATATGGCCGATCAACACCGCAGTGGCCGAGCTGGCGATGCCAGGCATGTTGTGGTGCTCAGCCAACCAGTAGCGTTCAAACCCCAGGGATTCGGCATGCTGTGCGGTGCGCACCGCAATGTCCAGCGCCTGTGCCACGGTACCGCCTTCGCGCACGGCCACCAGGTCCAGCATGGAGAGGGAAATCTTCTTAACAGTCATGCAGGAATTGTCCCGCGGCTGCCTGTTCGCCGCTTGGCAGCGCCTGAATAACCTTCCGCTTAGAGGCGGTCCAGCCCGAACAGCGCGCGCATCTTGTTGTCCAGCGCGCGTGTGGGCAGCAGGCGCTTGAGCATGGGCAGGCGCGTGCTTTGCGCGCCGTGTTTGCAGACAGGCGCCGGATCGGCACTGAGCAAATGGTTTACCACATCACGCGCAAACACATCGGACGGCGTGGCACCGCGCTGCGACATATTGGCGCGGCCTTCGATGAATTTGGCAATCGGCTGGTACAGCGAATTGGCAGGCAGGCGCACATGCTCTTGCCCCGCATTGCCAAAGTTGGACGCAATGCCGCCCGGCTGGATGATCACCACACCGATACCAAACGGCGCCAGCTCCATGCGCATTGCATCCGACATCGCGTGCAGCGCAGCCTTGCTGGCGCAGTAGATGCCGGAGAACGGTGTTGTGACAATGCCGGAGATGCTACCCACATTGGCGATGCAGCCCTTGGTGCCTTGTCTCAACAACGGCAGAAAAGCCTGTGTCACGGCAACGGGTGCGATGACATTGGTTTCAAACTGCGCGCGCAGGTCCTCAGACTTCAAATCCATCATCGCGCCAAACTGTCCGTACCCCGCGTTGTTGACCAGAATGTCAATATGGCCGTGGCTGGCCTGGACACTGGCAACCGCTTGCGCAATGGACACCGCATCGTTCACATCCAGCGCCACCGCCGCCATGCCTTGAGCGACATGGGGTTGCAGGCTTTCAATTCGGCGGGCCGTGGTGATCACATTGTGGCCACGCGCATGGAACTCCTGCGCCAGCGCGGCACCAATGCCGC
>JAYWAV010000125.1:0-5959 GCA_043782015.1 Rhodoferax sp.
TCCTTGGGTGACAACCACAGAGAGCGGATTGCGCAGCACTTGCTTTCGCTAGAAGATCATGACCGATATCTCCGATTCGGCTACGCCGCTCAAGATGAGCAAATACGTACGTATGCCGACTCGCTTGACTTTGAACGCGACGAAATATTTGGTATTTACAACCGCCGCTTGGAGTTGATTGCCATGGCACACCTGGCTTACGCGCCCGGCCAAAAGCCAGAGGCATGCGCGGAGTTTGGCGTGTCGGTTCTGAAAGGCGCCCGGGGCAAGGGTCTTGGCGCACGGCTGTTTGAGCGTGCGGCAATTCATGCCAGTAACGACGGCGTGTCGCTGATGTTCATCCATGCGCTGAGTGAGAACACCGCCATGCTGAAGATTGCGCGCAGTGCCGGCGCGGTAGTGGAGCGTGATGGCAGCGAAACCGAAGCCTATCTGCGGCTACCACCAGCGACATTGGACAGCAAGGCCACCGAATTTCTGGACGAACAAATCGCACTGACGGATTACCGTATCAAGCAGCAGGCCAAGACCTTCTGGAGTTTCCTTGCGGACCTGCAGAAAGTGAGGCGCGACGCGATCAAGGCGCAAAAAAACAGCGCCTCTTGAGCGCCACCCAGCCCAGCTTTTCGGCTGCCCGCCCCCGAGGTCGTGCAAGTAAACTTGCGATGGCCTGGGTTTACTTGAGAGCCGTGGCGCAAATCCGCTATCCTTGGGCTTCCGCAACCACGGCAACTTTGCCACCACGTCAGTGTCTGAACCCCATCAAGCGCGCACTCCCGACAGGGAAGATAAGCGCACCTTCTTGCAAAAGCTGGCCGAATTCATCCACCCGGGTCCGGACTCCACCGCAGAATTGATAGAAACACTGGCGGAAGCGGAAGACAACCACATCATTGGCGCCGAATCGCGCCTGATGCTCGAAGGCGTAATCCGCATGGCGGACATGACCGCCGGCGACGTGATGGTGCCAGCCACGCGCATGGATCTGCTGAACATCCAGGAAACTTTCGACGAGCTGCTGCACAAAGTGATCGACACCGCGCACTCGCGCTTCCCGGTGTTTGATGGTGATCGCGAAAACATCATTGGCATTTTGATGGCCAAGGATTTGCTCAAGCTGCAGCGTGCGCCCGAACTCAATATCCGCGCCCTGTTGCGCCCGGCCGTGTTTGTGCCGGAATCCAAAGGACTCAACGACCTGCTGCGCGACTTCCGTGGCAACCGCAATCACTTGGCTATCGTGATCGACGAGTTTGGCCGCGTGGCTGGACTGATCACGATTGAAGACGTGCTGGAGCAAATCGTGGGCGAGATAGAAGACGAATTTGACGTGGCTGAAGACGATGGCGACATCTTTGGATTGGCCGACCGCACCTACCGCGTCAGCGGAGATACACCTATCGAGCGTGTCAACGATGCCTTTTCGGTCACGTTGGCCGGCTCCGACCCGGAAGACCACTTCGACACCATTGGTGGACTGATCGCCCACGAAATGGGCCATGTGCCCAAACGTGGTGAACGCCACACGCTGGGTGGGCTGGACTTCCTGGTGCTGCACACTAAGGGCGGCGCGGTGAAGTGGTTCAAGGTGTCGCCCACGGACACCGCTGCGTCCTGACCTGTACGGACGCGTTTCGCTGATGCGTGCCAGACTGCCGGTTTCTGCGATAGGTGCTATTCTTTTGGTAGCTGCTTGCGCCCATGCGGCAAGCGTTGCGTGGCCATTTCACCTGTTTTTTGAGTCAGGCACGGCGCTCTGGCCGCTACAGATTCTTTCCCTCGCAGTATTGGCGTGGACTGTGCAGAAAGCCGAGAGTTGGAAGCAGGCTGCTGGGCTTGGCTGGCTCTTTGCCACCGTATGGCTCAGCACCACGTTCTGGTGGTTGTTCATTGCGTTACATACCTATGGCGGGTTGAATGCCATCCTGGCCGTGATCGCTGTGCTCGCGCTGGCGGCGGCTTTGGGTCTGTACTACGCTACAGCGTGCGGCATCTACTGGCAGCTGCTGCATCCCAAGGGCAAAGAAAATCCGAAGCCCTTGCTGTTTGCCGCTCTCTGGATATCGGCTGAACTGGCGCGCAGCACCTGGCTCACCGGTTTCGGCTGGGGTGCCATTGGCTATGCGCACGTCGACGGGCCGCTGGCTGCGTACGCGCCATGGGTCGGGGTCTACGGCGTGGGCATATTGGCTGCGTGGCTGGCGATGGTATTGGCTTCAGGATGGACGCAATCCCATGCGTCCAAGGCAGTCGCCATCGCGGTGCTGATGGTTCCGTTTTTGATTCCACAGCAAGTTCTCAATTGGACCAGCGCCAACGGCAAGCTTCCCGTCACGCTGCTGCAGGGAAATATCCCGCAGGACGAGAAGTTTGAAGCGGGCCTAGGCGTGCCTCAGGCGCTGCAGTGGTACGGCATGGAGCTGCAACGCCCGCGCCCCGGTCTCATCGTCGCACCGGAAACCGCGATTCCGCTATTGCCGCAAGAGCTTCCAGAAGGTTATTGGGAGCAACTGCAGGCGCGGTTTGCGTCGGGCCAACAGGCCGCCTTGCTGGGTATTCCACTGGGGAACTACTCCCATGGCTATACGAACTCTGTGATTGGCTTAGCGCCTGGAATGGCAGAACTGTGGCGCTACGACAAGCACCACTTGGTTCCCTTCGGTGAATTCATCCCGCCTTTTTTCAAATGGTTTATCCGGCTGATGCACATTCCTTTGGGCGACTTCAATCGCGGCGATGTTGGCCAGCCTTCGTTTGTGTTTCAGGGGCAGCGGCTGGCCGCGAACATTTGCTACGAAGACTTGTTTGGCGAGGAGCTGGGTGTGCGCTTTCTGGATGCTGAACAGGCGCCGACCATATTCGCCAATGTCAGCAACATCGGCTGGTTTGGCGACTCGGTTGCGATTGACCAGCACTTGAATATCTCGCGCATGCGCTCGCTTGAGTTTCAGCGCCCGTTTGTGCGGGCCACGAACACGGGCGCAACGGTCATCATTGACCACGCAGGGCAAATCACCGCTTCGCTACCGCGTTTGACGCGCGGCGTGCTGGAAGGCGAAGTGCAGGGGCGTACCGGCGTGACGCCCTACGCCTGGTGGGTTGCGCGCCTGGGTCTGTGGCCCTGGTGGATTGGGATAGCGGTGTTGGTGACGCTGGCCTGGCGGCGCAAGGCCTAGCCATCGCTATAAAAATAGTAGCTGCTCACGCGCTCTGTATGACCGCTAGCGGCCCATTCGCACCAATTTTTCCGAGCGCGCTGCGGTGATCTTGCACTCCTCCTGTACCAGTACACCGCCCACCCGAGTACCCACGTAACCCCCGCCGCGTTGCAACAAGCGCTTGCCACCGGAAGACAAATCCTGCCACAGCTTGGGCGTGCACATGTTCAGCCGCTTCGGGTCATTCACGTTCAAATCAGCGCGCATACTTGGCGCGATCACACCGCGGTCGGTCAGCCCCAGATAACGCGCGTTGCGGCGCGTCATCATCTCAATTGCGCGCTCCAGCAGTAGCGTGTCTTTGGCGGGATCCCCCTCCCGAGTGGAACAGCATGAAGGTCGTGAAGTTGGCGTCGCACACCGTGACCACATGCGCAGAGCTTCTTCGGTATCGGTGCCCACGAACGCGATTTCCCTTCGCGCACGTCCACATCAGCGACTACTGGCGCGGCCCCGGTTCCGTCTACCGGGGTGCGGTCCTTGATCAGCATATCAAGCGTCTTTGTGCTTCCTGCAGCGCCAGTCTTTTGTCTGGCTCTCAGGCTAAATGAAGACACCTCCGTAAACCATGGGGCTGACCCGTAGAATTAGGGGTCTACACGCACGCGCCCGCGAAGGCGCCGTGGGGCCGATCCGTCGAATCACCATGCTTACATTCCAGAAAATCATTTTGAAACTGCAGTCCTACTGGGCTGAACAGGGCTGCGCCCTTTTGCAACCGTATGACATGGAAGTCGGCGCCGGTACTTCGCATACTGCTACGTTTTTAAGAGCGCTTGGCCCCGAGCCATGGAAAGCCGCCTACGTGCAGCCCAGCCGCCGCCCGAAAGACGGCCGCTATGGCGAGAATCCGAACCGGCTGCAGCACTACTACCAATACCAGGTCGTGCTGAAGCCCGCGCCTTCCAACATCCTGGAGCTGTACCTCGGCTCGCTCGAAGCGCTGGGCTTTGACCTGAAGAAAAACGACATCCGTTTTGTTGAAGACGACTGGGAAAACCCAACGCTGGGCGCCTGGGGCTTGGGCTGGGAAGTCTGGCTCAATGGCATGGAAGTCACGCAGTTCACGTACTTCCAGCAGGTGGGTGGCATCGACTGCAAACCCATCACGGGCGAGATCACCTACGGCCTGGAGCGCTTGGCGATGTACCTGCAGGGCGTGGACAACGTCTACAACCTGACGTGGACCGATGGCCTCTCCTACGGCGACGTTTACAAGCAAAACGAGGTGGAGCAGTCCACCTACAACTTCGAACACAGCGACGCCGACTTTTTGTTCGCCGCGTTCACCGCGCACGAAAAACAGGCCAAGCATTTGATGGAAAACCAGCTGGCGCTGCCTGCGTACGAGCAAGTGCTCAAGTGCGCACACAGCTTCAATTTGTTGGACGCGCGTGGTGCGATCAGCGTGACCGAGCGCGCTGCCTACATCGGCCGCATTCGCAACCTGGCGCGCAGCGTGGCGCAAAGTTATTACGAGAGCCGTGAGCGCCTGGGTTTCCCTATGGCGCCGCGCGAGTGGGTGGAACAGATGACCCCGTTGACGAAGAAGGCGGCCTGAGACTTTGCGGGACAGACCAAGCGAAGCGCCACTCTGTCCTCAACTGATTTTGAATGACTATGACTAGCAAAAACCTTCTCGTTGAACTGTTTGTTGAAGAACTTCCACCCAAGGCTTTGAAGAAGCTGGGTGAAGCGTTTTCTTCGGTGTTGGCGGACTCGCTCAAAGCACAAGGCCTGGCAAGTGCAGATGCCGTGGTAAACCACTTTGCGTCGCCGCGCCGTCTGGCTGTTCATGTGACGGCAGTCGCTGCGCAAGCCGCGGACAAAGCCGTTTCGCAAAAATTGATGCCGGTTGCAGTGGGACTGGATGTTTCCGGTAATGCAACGCCCGCGCTGCTGAAGAAGTTGCAGGCGTTGGGTGCTGATGCATCTGCCGTCGCAGGCTTGAAGCGGGCGCCCGATGGCAAGGCCGAAGCCTTGTTCTACGACAGCAATGTCAAGGGTGCCACGCTGGCCGAAGGCCTGCAAAAGGCGCTGCTAGATGCGATTGCGAAGCTACCTATCCCTAAGGTCATGACGTACCAACTGGAGTCTGGCTGCGAGTTGCCCGGCTGGAGCAGCGTGAGCTTTGTGCGCCCTGCGCACAGCCTCGTGGCGCTGCATGGCAGCGACGTAGTGCCCGTCGAGGCGCTGGGTCTGCGGGCTGGCAATAGCACGCAAGGCCATCGCTTCGAAGCCAAGGTGTCGCCTGTGGTGTTCAAGGATGCCGACAGCTATGCGGCCTCTCTAGCCAGCGATGGCGCAGTGATCGCAAGCTTTGCCGAGCGTCGTGCCGAGATCATTCGCCAACTGGCAGCTGCGGCGGCGAAGGTCGGTGGCGGTTGCAAACCGATTGACGATGACGCGCTGTTGGACGAAGTGACTGCGTTGGTCGAACGCCCTAACGTTCTCATCTGCGAATTCGAAAAAGAGTTCCTGGAAGTGCCGCAGGAGTGCCTGATTCTGACGATGAAGGCCAACCAGAAATACTTCCCGCTGCTGGACGCTGGCAACAAGCTGACCAACAAGTTCTTGGTTGTCAGCAATATCAATCCCGAGGACACGAGCTTTGTGATCGGCGGCAATGAGCGCGTGGTGCGCCCGCGTCTGGCCGATGCCAAATTCTTTTTTGACCAGGACCGTAAGAAGACGCTCGCGTCGCGCGTTGAAGGTTTGGGTAAGGTGGTTTATCACAACAA
>JAYWAV010000126.1:0-5952 GCA_043782015.1 Rhodoferax sp.
GGATCGTCCCGCAGCGTGTAGCCGTACTCCTTGACCGTCACACCGCAGCCCGATGCATTCATTACGATCGCTTCCACTGCCGCTTCGCCATTGGAGGGCGCAATGTGGGGCCACCAGGCGTCAATGTTCGCGCGCATTTCTGCCGTGCCGCCATCCTGGTCATTCAGGTGAAATTTCACGGCGCCACAGCAGCCCGCCTTGGGTGCGATCACAGCCTGAATGCCCGCAGCATCCAGCACGCGCGCGGTTGCCGCATTGATATTCGGTGCCATCGCCGGTTGCACACAACCCGCCAACAGCAGCATCTTGCGTGCATGCGTGCGTGTGGGCAGCTTGCCCGCAGTTTGTTTGACTGGCACTTTGCTTTTCAACACTTGTGGCAGCAAAGGACGCAGCCATTGACCAACTGCCATAGCTGGCGCAAACAGCGGCGACGGCAAACCTTCCTTCAATGCCCAACGCACGGCACGCTCGGATAACGGTCTTGGAACTTTGGCATCGACCAGCTTGCGGCCAATGTCCACCAGATGGCCATAGTCCACGCCGGACGGGCAAGTGCTTTCGCAATTGCGGCAGGTCAGGCAGCGGTCCAGGTGCAGTTGCGTTGCACGTGTGGGCTCAGCGCCTTCCAACACCTGCTTCATCAGGTAGATACGCCCACGCGGCCCGTCCAGCTCGTCGCCCAGCAATTGGTAGGTCGGGCAAGTGGCGGTACAAAACCCGCAGTGCACGCATTTGCGCAGAATGGCTTCGGCGACCAGTCCATCCGGCGTGTTGGCGTATTCAGGAGAAAGTTGGGTTTGCATGGGTCAGGGGGTATGGTGTGCCGGGCGACTGGCGGAGCGACGAATCCTGCGCAGATCTGCCAGCAGGGGAGGCAGACTGGCCGCCAGCAGCAAAAGGGCCAGCGGCAAGACCCAAATGAAACCCACGTACTTGAAGCCCATCGCGCCGACCAAACCGCCCGCAACAAACATCACCAGCAAGGTTCCATAAAGGCGCAGCTTCAAACGGTTGGCACGCACGCTGGACGGTTGTTGCCCCAACCCATTCCAGTACAACATCTTGCCCAGCTCAATGCCCAAGTCGGTGATAACGCCGGTCATATGCGTGGTGCGGATTTGGGCTGAAGAAATCTTGGTAACCAATGCGTTTTGCAAACCCATGGTGTAGGCCAGCACCAGCACGGTCAGGGGCACTGCAAATGGCGTTTGCTGGTTCAGCGTTGCGCCTATCAGGCCGAACAGCAGCAACAGCATGGCTTCCAGCAACAGCGGCAACGCGTACCCGCTGCGCAGGTGCCGCTGCCGGGCCCAATTCACCAAGAGTGCGGTGGTTGCGGCGCCCGACACAAAAGCCAGCAATGCGCCGAGTGCGCCCAGCACCAACGCCATGTTGCCCAACACCAGGTTGTCCGCCAGCATGGAGGCAAAGCCGGTCATGTGCGAGGTGTACATCCCCACCAGCAAAAAGCCGCCCGCATTCACTGCCCCTGCGTTGAACGCCAGCAAACCGCCGAGCATGCGATCGGTCGCCTTGGTGCGGTGCTGGTTGGTCAGATGGCGCAGGCGTCGCATGGATTCAGGTACCGTGTACCGTGCCAGGATTGAAAACGCCGTGCGGATCGAAGCTGGCTTTCAGCCGCCGTGCAATCTCGGTCGCAGCTCTATTTTTTACATCAAAATGGCCTGTAGCGCCCGTAGAATATGCGCAAGCAGCTACAAAAATAATAGCACTTCCACCCACACGCTGCGCCTCCGCGTGCAGACGCGCAGCCGCATTGTGCGGCGCCCAGAGCCAGCGCAGGCCGCCGTGCCACTCCACCAGTTGCGGCCAAGGCAAATCCAGCACCGGCGCGGTTTGCGGCAGGCTCAGGCGCCACAATGCCATGTTGTCTTGCTGTGCCGCGGCAAAGAACGGCAAAGCCTGATCGCGGCACAGCGCCCAATCGGCGGCAGCCTGTGCCGTGTCCATGCGTTGCCCGCCCACTTCGGCGAGCATCTTCTGGCATGCAGCCTCTACCGCAGCCACCGCACCGCGCAGTCGCACAAACAACAAGTCACGGCCTGCCCCATCGGTTGGGTCATGCACCCAGCAACTCGCGTTCAACGGCAGCGGTTGCCCGCCCCAGCGGTGCATGTGTTCCAGTGCGTCGGCCTGCGGAAGTTCAAATACCAGCGTGGCTTCGGCAGGAGACTTGGGCAAGACTTTGAGGGACACCTGCGTGATAAGGCCCAGCGTGCCCATAGCACCGACCATCAGACGCGAGACGTCATAGCCAGCGACATTCTTCATCACTTGGCCGCCAAAGGTCAGATGCTCGGCACGGCCATTGATCAGTTGCAGACCCAGCACGTAGTCCCGCACACCGCCGACACTGGCGCGCGCAGGGCCTGACAGGCCGGTTGCCACCATGCCACCGACGGTGGCTTGAGATGGCAGTGAGCGCGCAAAGTGCGGTGGCTCAAAGGCCAGGCATTGGCCCTCGTTGGCCAGCAGGTCTTCCAGCTCCCGCAAGGGTGTGCCGGCACCGGCAGTCACGACCAGCTCGCTCGGCTCGTAGCTGACGATGCCGCGCAGTCCAGTGGTTTCCAGCACATCACCGCTGCCCGGGGCACCATAAAAATCCTTGCTGCCACCGCCGCGAATATGCAGGCCGGTGCCTTGCGCCGCCGACTGGCGAACGCGCTCGCCCAGTTCCGAGACGGTGGCTTCAAAGGATGGCGAGGACAACATGGGCTCGATGGTAAGCCGCTCCACGGTTGTACCGCATGAAATTTCTGCGGTGGTGGCAGTGAAAATTTAGTCGGCGAAGAAATTGACCGGCAGACCGGGTGTATCTACCTGCATTGAAAAGACGGCACCCGACAGCGGCATCTGCGCCAGCTCTGCATCGTCGCGTCCCTTGCGCGCACTGGTCACATACAGCGTGCGCAGGTCTTCGCCACCAAAGCAGGGCATGGTCGGGCACTGCACGGGGGTTTCAATTTCGCGCAGCAATTCGCCTGCGGGCGAGAACACGCAAATGCGCCGACCTTCGTACATCGACACCCAATAGTTGCCCAGTGCATCCACCGCCGCGCCGTCCGGGCGACCTTGGTAGCGCCTGTCGTTGTAGTGCCAGCCTTCCGGCTTCTTCTGGAACTGCAGAAAGTTGCGGTGCGCGCTCAGCGTATTGGCTTGCAGATCGAAACGCCAAGCGTGCACGGTGTGGTTGGGTGTATCGGCCCAGTACAGCGTGCTGACGTCGGGACTCCAGGCCAGGCCATTCGCCGTCAGCGCGTCTCCCGCCTGGCGCGTGACCACCGCCGTTCCATTGCGGCAATCCACGCTATACAAAGCGCCAGCCTTGGCGGCCTTGGGTTCGTCCACCGTCCCAATCCAGAAGCGTCCCAACGGGTCGCACTTGCCGTCGTTGGCGCGCACGGTTGTCTGGTCGTAGTCCAGCGTCACGATGTGCACCAGTTCGCCTCCCCAATTACTTGCCCGGAAAACCCCATGGCGCAAGGCGATCACCAACCCGCCGTTGGCGGCAGGCGCGATGCAGCCCGGCTCACTCGGCATATCCCAGGTTTCCACCGTGCCCATGTATACATTGGCGCGGGCCAGTTTGTGCCCAGCGATGTCGACCCAGTACAGGGTGTGCTCTTGCGGGTGCCAGAACGGCGATTCGCCCAATACGAAGGTTTGGTTACTGACCGCGGTCCAGGGAGATGGTTGGCTATTCATACCGCAAATTGTGCCTGCAGTTGGCGCTCGCAGTTACTAACGGAGCACAGTAAAAAGCCCGGCAGAACTTTCGCTCCGCCGGGCTTTGAAGCCGCAAGAAGAAATGATGCTTTGCTTAGCGGCTGTAAGCCGTTTCGCCGTGCGAAGTGATGTCCAGGCCTTCGCGTTCGTTTTCTTCGCTGACACGCAGACCGATGGTCTTGTCGACAATGAAGTAGGCGATCAGGGAAACGATGCCCGACCAGACGATGGTCACGCCGACAGCCTTGGCCTGGATCAGCACCTGCGCGCCGATGGAGTAGGCCTCAGGAGTCACCATGGTTGCAGTCACCCAGTCGCCCATGGCGCTCGGGCCACCCAGCGAAGGCGATGCGAACACACCGGTCAACAAAGCACCCAGGATGCCGCAGACGCCGTGCACGCCGAACACGTCCAGTGTGTCGTCAGCGCCCAGCAATTTCTTCAGGCCAGTCACGCCCCACAGACCAGCAAAACCGGACAGCAGGCCAATGATCAGACCGCCGCCGATGCCGACGTTGCCAGCAGCCGGTGTGATGGCCACCAGGCCAGCCACGGCGCCGGACGCAGCACCCAGCATGGAGGCCTTGCCCTTCATCAGCGCTTCGCCGACGCACCAGGTCAAAACTGCGGCAGCGGTTGCGCCGAAAGTGTTGATGAATGCCAGAGCTGCGAAGCCGTTGGCTTCCAGTGCGGAGCCAGCGTTGAAACCGAACCATCCCACCCACAGCAGCGAAGCGCCAACCATGGTCAGTGTCAAGCTGTGAGGCGCCATGGATTCTTTGCCGTAACCGACGCGCTTGCCGACCATGAAGGCGCCGACAATACCCGCTACAGCGGCATTGATGTGCACCACCGTACCGCCCGCAAAGTCCAGCGCGCCCCACTGCCACAACAGACCAGCCTTGGCTGTTTCAGGTGCTACGTCTGCTGCTGTCTTGAATGCATCGGGGCCTGTCCAGAACCACACCATGTGGGCGATAGGCAGATAGCTGAAAGTAAACCATAACACCATGAAAGCCAGCACCGCTGAGAACTTAATGCGCTCAGCAAAGGAGCCTACGATCAGGCAGCAGGTGATGCCGGCGAACGTGGCCTGGAAAGCGGCATATACGATCTCGGGAAGATATACACCCTTGCTGAAGGTCGCTGCATTTTCGAATGTGCCAGTAACGTTATTCCAGATACCGCTCATCAGGAATCGGCTGCCGCCACCAAAAAATGCATTGCCCTCGGTGAACGCCAGGCTGTAGCCATAAATGAACCACAGCACGACGATAAGCGAGAAGGTCACCATAACCTGCATCAGCACGGACAGCATGTTCTTGCTGCGCACCAGGCCGCCGTAGAACAGCGCCAGGCCAGGAACCGTCATCAGGATGACCAGCAGGGTAGAAACCATCATCCAGGCGGTATCGCCTTTGTTGGGTACGGGCGCTGGTGCGGCGGCTGGAGCCGAGGCAGCTTCAGCGGGCATGGCGGCTGCGGGTGCTGCAGCGGTGGGTGCCGAGGCAGCAGCTTCAGGCGCCGACGCAGTCGCTGCGGGGGCCGGGGCTTGGGCCACCGCCAGCGAAGTTGCCGAAAGCGCGCTGAACGCCAGGGCCAGGGAAATAAGCAGTTTTTTCATGGTGTTTTCCAATCAGTTGGGGACAGAGCTAAAGATCTTTCCCGCAAGTTCTCAAAGGGCCTCTTTACCGGTTTCGCCGGTGCGGATACGGACCACTTGCTCGAGGTCGTACACAAAAATCTTGCCGTCGCCGATCTTTCCGGTACGGGCAGCAGCTTCGACCGCCTCGATCACGCGCTCAACCAGCGCGTCGTCGATGGCCGCTTCGATCTTGACCTTGGGCAAGAAGTCGACCACGTATTCCGCGCCGCGGTACAGCTCGGTATGTCCTTTTTGACGCCCGAAGCCCTTGACTTCGGTGACGGTGATGCCTTGCACACCGATCGCCGACAAGGCTTCTCGCACCTCGTCAAGCTTGAACGGTTTGATGATGGCCGTTACGAGTTTCATGCTTTCTCCTGGTTAATTGTGTACGCGGCCCAAGGCCTGCTCACTCCCCGGAAATCGGGATACAACCCTACAAAGCATGAGGCGTGCCAACCGTCTGCCGCTGCGCATTTCGATCTTCTGTAGACCAATGGCCCCTTGGTGCGTTAAGATAACTGTACAAATAACCAGTATGCACTTGTTTGGTGCAA
>JAYWAV010000127.1:0-5949 GCA_043782015.1 Rhodoferax sp.
GCTCATCATTCGGCGGGAGGCGGATGCTTCGGTTGAAGGCATCGCGGGCGCCACTGCCGAGTTGCAATTGGGCGAGGCATCCAAGTTTTACCCCAATGATGCGGCGCTGGCGCTGTGGCGTGCCCAAGCCGACCAGGGCCAGGCCGTGATTGCTTACGACTAAACACCGCGCAGCGAGCGGTATTCGGCTGGTTTGGCGAGGATACGTTGCCGTCAAATGAGATAAACTCTCATTTGCATTTAGAGGACGTTCCCACCCATGGTCTTATCGCAGCTTCCCAATGGTTCCCAGGCGCTGGTGGCGCGGGTATTTGCCAACGCGGCCGACGTGGGCAGCGCCACGCTGCGTCGCCTTGAAGAGTTGGGATTCATCCCCGGCGAGCCGGTGATGGTGCTGCGTCGCGGTCCGGGGGGGCGTGAGCCTCTGGCCGTGCAGGTGGGCGATTCACAGTTCGCGCTGCGTCTGGTCGAAGCCCAGTGCATTGAGGTGGAGCCCCTCGCATGAAAGCAGGCGCACAGGCCCTACCCAGCATTGCGCTGGTGGGTAACCCCAATTGCGGCAAGACAGCCCTGTTCAATCTGCTGACCGGTGCACGCCAGAAAGTGGCCAATTACGCCGGTGTCACGGTTGAGCGCAAGGCTGGCACGCTGCGTTTGCACAATGGCCAAACTGTGTCGGTGGTCGACCTGCCAGGTGCCTATAGCCTGACACCGGCTACGCCCGACGAGGAGGTGATGCTGGAGGTGCTGGAGGGCCGCCGCGCCGGTGAGGCCGAGCCGGATTTGGTACTGGCGGTGGTGGATGCCACCAACCTGCGCATGAACCTGCGCCTGGTACTCGAAATGCGCCAACGTGGATTGCCTATGGTGGTGGCGCTGAATATGGCCGATGTAGCGCGCAGCCAGGGCCTGCAAATTGATACGCCGCGCTTGGCAGCGGAACTTGGCTGCCCGGTGGTGGAAACTGTGGCGGTGCGCCACAATGGCCATCAGCAACTCCTGGATCAACTACAAAAAACTCTGCTAGAGCCCGTCAAAAAAGCGCGAGTAGCTACACTTTCGATAGCAAACCCGGCAGAGTTGCAGCGTGAAGTACACCGCCTGTTGGCACTGGTGGCGCCGCAGCGGCCGGTTCACGCACGCTTTCAGCATCGATTGGACGCCGTGGTCATGCACCCGGTGTGGGGGCTGGTGGTGCTGGCGGCGGTATTGTTCCTCATTTTTCAGGCCGTGTTCTCCTGGGCCAGCATACCCATGGACGCCATCAAGCAGGCCATGGCCGCGACAGGCAGCTGGACCCTGGCGCACATGGACGCCGGGCCATTGCGCAGCCTGTTGGTCGATGGAGTCATTGCCGGGGTCGGTGGTGTGCTGGTGTTCTTGCCGCAAATCCTGATCCTGTTTTTCTTTATCCTACTGCTGGAAGATTCCGGCTATCTGCCGCGCGCCGCGTTTTTGCTGGACAACCTGATGGGCAAGGTCGGCCTGTCTGGGCGCGCCTTTATCCCGCTGCTGTCCAGCTTTGCCTGTGCCATTCCAGGCATCATGGCCACACGCACCATTGCCAACTGGAAGGACCGCCTGGCCACCATCATGGTGGCGCCGCTCATGACCTGCTCCGCGCGCCTGCCGGTGTATGCGCTGCTGATTGGGGCCTTTGTGCCCGAGCGCCGCATCGGCTGGTTTGACCTGCGCGGGCTGACGTTGTTTGGCCTGTACGTGGCCGGCGTGGTCGGCGCGATGGCCGTGGCCTGGGTATTCAAGCACGTTTGGATGAAGAGCGCCTACCAGCCGCTGATGCTGGAGTTGCCCCCTTACCGCTGGCCCAGCGGCCGCAACCTGATGCTGGGTCTGTGGGAGCGTGCCCGCATCTTCATGCAACGGGTGGGGGGCATCATTTTCTCGTTGATGGTGGTGCTGTGGTTCCTCTCCACCTACCCGGCTCCGCCCCCCAGTTGGGATGCAAGCCAGGGCCCGGCTATCCAGTACAGCATCGCCGGTACACTGGGCCAGGCGCTGCAGACGGTATTCGCGCCTATTGGGTTTAACTGGCAGATTTCGATTGCGCTGGTACCTGGCCTGGCCGCGCGCGAGGTGGCCGTGGGCGCGCTGGGGACGGTGTACGCGCTGTCAGCCGCAGGAGACGATGTGGCCGATGCGCTGTCGCCGGTGATTGCACAGGGCTGGTCGCTGGCGACCGCCTACGCGCTGTTGGCCTGGTACGTGTTTGCGCCGCAATGCCTCTCTACACTTGCAGTGGTGCGTCGCGAAACCAATTCATGGCGCTACCCGTTGGCAATGGCTGCGTACATGTTTATGCTGGCGTACTTTGCAGCTTTTGTCACTTATCGGCTGACGCTTTGGATGGGAGGGTAGGCGGTGCAGGTCTTGGTGGTCGTCTTGCTGGTAGTTGCCAGTTTTGCCTATGCGGTAGGTTCGCTAATGCCAGGCAAGCTGCAGCGCCTGTTGCGTACCCGTCTGTCGCGCTTGCCGGTTCTGGGCCGGTGGGTGCCGGGTGTGGCCGATTCCGGATGCGCAGGGGGGTGCAAGGCGTGCAGCGCAACGTCCGCCCGCCCGCTGGATGGCGCGCAGCCGGGTGTACAGCCTTTAATCTTTCACAAGCGCAAGCGCTGATCCTATAAAAGCTTCGCTTGCGCCCGTGGATATTGCGCAGGGAGCTACTAAATTTGTAGCGCCAAGATGTCAGCGTCCTATCAATACCTGCGGGGAAAGCACGATGGTCATCGGTGAGGGAACTCGGCCCTCTTCATTGCGTGGCAGCACTTCAGTTTTATCAATGGCTTTGAGTGCGGCTTCATCCCAGGAACTGACGCCGCTTGCCTTGGTGATTTTGCGGCTGATGATGGTCCCGTCCGGCGAAGTCCGCACTTCTATTTCGACGGTTGGATTACCAACGATGGTCTCGATGTAAACGATATTGGGTTTGATACGCGCATTGATACGACCTGCATAGCCCGCAGACGGGCCGGAGGCTTGCGCAGCACTACCGCTTGCGTTCGCGTTGCCGTTGCCCACGGCGATGCCCGCCTGACCCATCATGCGCTTGAGGTTTTGCTGGCGCAGCTCTTCTAGCTTGCGGGCCTCAGCGGCGTTCTTGGGATCTGGCTGTTTGCGCTCGGCCAGCAGTTTTTTCTCTTTGGACAACTGCTCCTGTTTGGCTTGTTCTTTTTTGGCGAGCTCCAGTTTTTCGCGCTTGAGTTTTTCCAACTTCACTTTTTCAGCTTTGTCCCTCAGGGCCTTGGCCTTGTCCGCTTTCTCCTGCAGCGCGAGTTGCTCTTTGCGTTTGCGTTCCTTCTCCAGCGCAATATCGGGGGCTGGCGTGGGCGGCGTTTGCTCCACCACGGGTGGAGGAGAGGGCTCGGCAACTGGGGTTGGATCAGGTTCTGGCGCGGGCGGCGGGGCAGCCATTTCTGGCACGGCGGACCACAACTCTGCTTCGGCAACCACGGGTGGTGTTTCCCGGTGCCATTGCACGCCTGCCGCCAGGAAGGCCAACAGCAGCCCGTGCGCAGCGATGGCCAGCAGCAACGAGCGGATCATTCCCGACGTTGGCGGCGGCGCAAACGCGGTACGCTCCAGGGCTGCTGCGTTGCGCATGGAGATCAGTTGACCAGTTGCACCGACAAGCCAACACGCTCGATACCCGCGCGTTGCAGCGTGTCCATCACCTTGACGACGGTTTCGTACTTCACATTGCGGTCGGCGCTGATCACCACCGCAGTTTTGCCGGCAGTGGCATCGCCCTGGACGCGCTTGACGCTGCTGGCCAGATCTTTCAAGGTGACCGAAACATTCTGGTCCTTGGCTTTGAGTTCCAGCGCATCGTCTTTGCTCACGACGATCTGGATGATCTGGTCCGGCTGCCGCGCCGCCTTGCCCACGCTGGGCAGGTCAATCACGCTTGGCGTGATCAGCGGCGCAGTGACCATGAAGATGATCAGCAGCACCAGCATCACGTCGATGAAGGGCACCATGTTGATCTCGTTGATGGTGCGGCGTCCCCGGCCGCCGCGACCTGCTACAGAAGGCATGGATAGGTTTCCTGGCGGCTGGGTTTAATGGGGGGCTACGGCCTGTGCGCTGACATTGCGTTGCAGGATGTTGGAAAACTCTTCAATGAAGGTTTCCATCTGGATGGAGATGCGGTCCAGGTCACGCGCAAAGCGGTTGTACGCCACCACCGCGGGGATCGCGGCAAACAGGCCAATGGCCGTGGCGACCAAGGCCTCGGCAATGCCGGGCGCTACGGTGGCCAGCGTCACCTGCTGCAAGGATGCCAAACCGTTAAAGGCGTGCATGATGCCCCACACCGTGCCGAACAGGCCCACATACGGCGATACGGAACCAACCGAGGCGAGGAAGGAAAGATTGCTTTCCACGACGTCCATCTCGCGCTGGAAGCTGGCGCGCATCGCGCGGCGGGCGCCGTCCATCAGCGTGCCTGCATCGGTGATGCGGCGCTCGCGCAGCTTCTGGTATTCGCGCATGCCGCTGGCAAAAATCCGCTCCATCGGGCCGCCGTCGGCTGCGTTTTTGGAGGCTGCGCTGAACAGATCATTCAAGCTGGTGCCAGACCAGAAGTCGCGTTCAAACGTTTCGTTCAGTGTCTTCACGCGCTTGAGCGCAAACAGCTTGCGAAAGATCGCTGCCCAACTGGCAATAGACACGCCCATCAGCAGCAGCATGACCGCCTGCACCACGGCGCTGGCGTTCATCACGAGGTGGAGGATGGAGAGGTCTTGGTTCATGGTGTGAAGGGCAATACAAAAATCAGGTCAAAAGTTGCTGCAAGCGGGCGGCTGCGGTGTGTAGCTGCTCCATCGAGCTGGCAGTAGAAAAACGCACGAATTGGCCGGTCAGGCTGTTACCAAAATCGCGCCCCGGCGTGACCGCGACATGCGCACGGCGCATCACTTCAAATGCAAAATCCCAACTGCCGTTGACACCCAGCTTTTTGCATGCAGCAGAGCAATCAGCCCACGCATAAAACGCGCCGTCGGGTACGACGGGCACATGCAAACCCATGGCTTGAAGACGGGGGATGAAGTCATCGCGCCGTGCCTTGAACTCGGAGCGACGTTGCTCGTACAGCGCCAGGCTCTCCGGCTCAAAGCAAGCCAGCGCCGCGTGCTGCGCGATGCTGCTGGGACAGATAAACAGGTTTTGCGCCAGGCGTTCGATGACTGGCGCCAGCTCGGTGGGAACCACCATCCAGCCCAGCCGCCAGCCCGTCATGTTGAAGTATTTGCTGAAGCTGTTGATGCTGATGATGGATTCGTCCAGCGCCAGCGCGGTGTTGCCAAACTGCGCGTCGTAGCTCAGTGGCAAATAGATTTCGTCTACGATGGTCACGCCGCCATGGCTTTGCACCACATCGTGTATGCGCTTGAGTTCAGCGGGATGGATCGATGTGCCAGTGGGGTTGGAGGGCGAGGCCAGCAACACGCCGCGCGTGTTTGGCCCCCACGCTGCGGCTACCTTGGCTGCACTGAGCTGGAAGCGTTCTTCCGCCGTCGTGGGGATCAAGACCGCTTTTGCATCAGCCGCTGATACAAATTGCCGGTTGCAGGGGTAGCTGGGGTCGGGCATCAGCACTTCGTCGCCTGCTTCCAGCAAGGCCAGACAGGCCAGTTGCAAAGCGGCGGATGCACCGGCAGTCACCACAATCCGCGCCGGGTCCACCTGCACACCGAAGCGGCTGGAGTACCAGGCGCTGATGCGTTCGCGCAGCGGCGCAATGCCATTGGCCTGGGTGTATTGCGTGAGGCCCGTGGTGATGGCGCGCTGCGCGGCCTGTTGCACCAGGGGCGGGGCGGTGAAGTCGGGCTCCCCGATATTGAGAAACACCATCGGTGTTTTGCTGCTTGCGACGTCACGCGCCATTTGAGAGGCAGCTTTGGCCACCTCCATGACGTAAAAGGGTTCGAT
>JAYWAV010000128.1:0-5908 GCA_043782015.1 Rhodoferax sp.
ATTGCCAACCGGTTATTGCGCCGCGTGCGCGACTATGCCGAGGTCAAGGGCAACGGCACGATTGATCTGGACATCGCCAACCGCGCGCTGGCGATGCTCGATGTGGATCCACAGGGGTTCGATTTAATGGACCGCAAGCTGCTGGAGGCAGTGATCCACCGCTTCGACGGCGGTCCGGTGGGGCTGGACAACATCGCTGCGAGCATTGGCGAAGAGCGCGAAACCATTGAGGATGTGATCGAACCCTACCTGATTCAACAGGGGTACTTGCAGCGGACGCCGCGGGGGCGGATTGCTACTTTGGCTGCGTATCGTCATCTGGGTGTCGCGCCGCCGGCCAATCCTACGCCTGAGTTGATTTAGTGTTAAAAGCCCGCCGCAGGCGAAAAAGACTCACCTCTCTTGAGGCCGCCCGAAATGCACGATCAACATCTGCGCCGCAAAGTAAGTCAGCAAAATCCACAGCGCAGACAGTGGCACCGGCATCAGAAACTTGTTCACCGCAATTAGCGAGTCACTGAGCATGAACACACAAGCGCCAATTGCCACCCAACGCGACGCCGTGTCGCCGCGCACTTTGGCCCGCCCAATGGCTTGCGCTGCCATCAGCGAGATCACAGTCACGTAGGCAGCGACTGCGCCCTTCAGGATGGGGTCGCCCAGGCTGCCCCACAGGATCGCGTACATCACCGCACCAAAGCCCAGCACACCGGCCAACGCGCCCTTGCTGGGAAACCAGGGCTGGGTTTGGCGAAACAGTGCGATGTAGAAAACGTGGGCTACCAGGAACGACGCCAAGCCGGCAATAAAGTAGTCGCCTGGCAACATCAGGAAGATGTCGCCGCCCAGTGAGAACACCGCAGCGCCCAAAAGTAACAGATCCAATTTGCCGATACCGCCCGTGGACAGTGCGCGAGTAGCTATGAAAATAATAGCGATGGACATGGGCATGGGTTTGAGCACCATGAACAATTCCAGCATACCGATGGCGCTCAATGTGGCGAGGGCCGAACTCTCCAGCAGCAACACCTCCAGCATGGACAGGCGCCCCTGCATGAACAGGCCCAGGCTCCACATGCCGGCGGTCAGGGCGGCGCACCAGATGGCTGCGTCGCCCGAAGGCATGGCGTCGGCGTGCCAGAGGAAAACCGATACCGCAGCGATGGCGAGAACGAACTGCAGGACGGCAAACACTTGCTGCCCGGCGCTCAGCGGCGGGTTGTAGGTGTCTACCGAGGCCAACGTGAATGCGGGCTTGGGGTGGCTCTGTGCCAAATCAGCGGGTTGCCAACCTGGGGGGTTGAACCAGACGCGGACCTTGTCCGCCCAGTTGCGGGTGCGCCAGCTGTCCTTGGCCAGTGACCAGTAAACATCGACATTGGCCCAGACCGGATCCCAGCTGTGGAGCTGGCCGCGGGTGCCATAAACGCAAGGGTCAGCATCGTCTTCTTCCTGGAAGCTGCCGAACATGCGGTCCCAGATGATCAAAATGCCGCCGTAGTTGCGGTCAATGTATTGGTCGTTGACGGCGTGGTGCGCGCGGTGGTTGCTGGGCGAGCAGAACCAGCGGTCAAACCAGCCCAGTTTGCCAACCTGCTCCGTGTGCACCCAAAACTGGTATAGCAGATCGATCAGCGCGACGATGCCAAAGATCAACGGCGGCACACCGGCGATGGCCATGGGGATGTAGAAAATCCAGCCCAGGAACGCTCCGCTGGAGGTCTGCCGCAGCGCGGTGGACAGGTTGTAGTGCTGGCTCTGGTGGTGCACCACGTGGGCCGCCCAGAACACATTGACTACGTGCCCGGTTCGGTGCAACCAGTAGTAGCACAAGTCATAAAAGACCAGTGCCAGCACGACGCCATACCAGGTACTCCAGAACTCCAAATGCGGGTAGATTGCCACCGCGCCGAACACCAGGGTGTAGATGCCGATGCTCAGCAATTTGGTCAACACACCGCTGAGCTGGCTGATGATCCCTAAGCTGATGCTATTGATCAGGTCGTTCAGCCGGAACGCTTGCGCGCCCGGTACACGCGCCGCCGCACGGCGGCTCCAGGCGAACTCCGCGGCGATCATCAACAGAAAAACAGGGGTGGCGAGAACAATAACTTGGAATGGGCTCATGCAGTGATTTTCACCGAGCATCCGCTTTGTCAAATGCGTATCTACCCTTAAGCAACTGGCAATGTGGCGCTTTCAGAGCGGCGAGTCTAAATGTCTGGCACAACGGTTGCTTGATAGAGGGTGAGCGCTTGTGCTCGGCTATTGAGAGGCTTCTATGAAATCCCTAATCCTGAAACCCATTCACCTGTTTGCCGTGGTCGGGCTGGCCATTGCTCTGCTGATGTTGGGCATGGTGCCAACCGCTTCCGCGATGGACGCCGACCCGGTGTCGGGCACCACGCTGGTGCTGCGCGGAGCAGGAATCCGCACACAAGGTGCGCAGGCACTGTATACCGCCAAGTTGTACGCCGCGCATGCGTCGGCAGAGGCGAGCCGGCTCCAAGTGGTTGTGTCCCGCGATGTGGGGGCTTCAGAGATCACGGCGCTGCTTGTACACGGCCTGGTGGCCAACGCTTCCGACGCCGAGCTGTCCCGCCTGATCCCTGAGCTGTTTGGCTTGGGCGCCGTGATTGGTACGCAGCACAGCTTGCGCGCCGGAGACGGATTTCAGATCGTCGCCAATGCCGACCACAGCACCACCGTCCGCATTCAGGCGCGTGGCGCTGCGCAGCCGGTAGAAGTGACGTTTGAGCAACCTGAACTGTTTCCGGTGATGTTGAAGATCTGGTTGGGTCCACAGCCCGTCGATGGCGCGCTGAAGCAGGCGTTGCTGGGTCAATCAGTCTAAGAGCATTTCCGGGCCTTGCCCCTTCGAAATGGGCATTGACCGGCACTTGCGGCGGGAGGATACTTCTTGTGCAACGAGGTTACCCCGTGAGGAGACACCACCATGCTGAGATTCGTTGGTATATGCATCCTTGCCTGCAATCTGTGGGGTTGCGCCGGGCCCAAAGTAGCCAGCTTGCCTGCAGCGCAGCTCTGGCAAGACGCAGCATTCAACTACCGTCCTGAACTGGTAGTCGAAACACCGATGGACCTATTCGCGGTGGACCAAGCCCTGCTCACCGAGGTGAGCAGCACCAAGACCAAGGTGATCAGCGCGGAACGCCGTGTCAATGAACTGTTAACCCTGCTGTATACCGATCAGGGCATACGGCTGGGCTATTCCAGTGGACACTCCACAGGCGCGATGGAAACCTGGCGCACCAAGCAGGGCGACTGTCTGTCGCTGACGCTGCTGGCGTATTCAGTAGCCAAGGCCTTGGGTCTTCGGGCAATCATGCAAGAGGTCTACATCGCGCCCGTGTTCGATCGGCGTGACGGCATGGAGTACGTCAGCCACCACGTGAATGTGGTCATCCCCACGCATGCAACCATCCTGCTGAATGACAGGGAGTACGACCCCGGCGGCATTGTGGTCGATTTTTTGCCACAGGCCGGAGGGCGTACGCACGGCATGGAATTGAGTGAGAACCAGATCGTGGCCCGGTTCTATAACAACCGCGGCACCCAGTTTCTGGCCGAGTGGCATGATGACTTGGCATACGCCTATTACAAGGCGGCCATTGCGTTTGACGGGAACTACGGCCCTGCCTACAGCAATCTGGCGCATCTGTATTACCGGCGCGGCCTACAAGAAACTGCTGAAAAACTGCTGTGGCATGCCATTGCGCTGGACAAGGTGAGTGATGCACCGATGCGCAACCTGCATACGCTACTGATGTCGCAGGGGCGTGATCAGGAAGCCTTGCAGGTCAGCATCATGATGGAACGTCTGAAGGAGCATGACCCCTACCATTGGTTGAATACAGGCGTGGACGCATTGCGCAATGGCAGTATTCGCAGCGCCATTTCTGCGTTGGAAAAAGCGGAGGCATTGACCATCGGATTTCGGGAAATACATTACCACTTGGCTGTTGCCTATGCACGCAATGGCGAGCGTGACAAGGCGGTCAAACAAATCGCCGCGCTGGATGCCATCAACCACAATGATCCTGGCATTGCGCTGCTGAACAAAAAACTGCAAAACATGGGGGCAAAATCGACCTTCTTCTGATAGCCGATGGAAAGCCCTCACTATGGCGCCCTGCGCACACGACACCTACCGCACGCCGTTTGAACGCGGTAACCAGAACCAGACTACCGATTGGAGTGAATGCATTGCGTTCTATGAATACCTTGCAAGGGACTTCCCCGGCGTGCTGCGCTTCTTTCAAATCGGTCGGTCTGACAATGGTCTGCCGCTGCACGCCGGTGTCGTCACCGCTGATGGTGTGCTGGACCGGGCGCAACTCCAGCAGGCTGGGCGGCCGGTGTTCTTCAACAACAACGGTATTCACCCCGGCGAGCCTGAGGGCATTGATGCCTGCATGGCGTTGGTCCGCGACTTTTGCCTGATGCCCGAGCGCAGGGCCGCTTTGGGCAAGACGGCATTTCTGTTTATCCCGGTGTACAACGTGGATGGCTGCCTGAATCGCCAGGACACTTCTCGCGTCAATCAGCTGGGTCCCGAGCAGTTTGGTTTTCGAGCGAATGGTCGCAATCTGGACCTGAACCGCGATTTCATCAAGTGCGACAGTCTGGCCGCGCAGGCCTTCAACCGCTTCTTCACGGCGTGGGATCCGGATGTGATGGTCGATACCCACACCTCCAACGGTGCCGACTACCAGTACACGATGACCCTGATCCACACCCAGACCGACAAGCTGGGGAGCGGGCTGGGGCCGTTCCTGCGCGACACCATGTTGCCAGCGATCTATGCGGACATGGAAGCGCGCGGCTGGACGACTTGTCCGTACGTGAACCCGGTCAAGGCCACGCCAGACGGCGGCATTGAGGACTTTTTGGAGAGCCCGCGCTTCTCCACCGGCTACGCGGCATTGCACCACACCATCGGCTTCATGCCCGAGACGCACATGCTCAAGCCCTTCGCGGACCGCTATGCGTCGATGCGCGCGCTGGTGGAATCAGTGCTGGCGTTCACCGTGAACCATGCAGTGCGTATCCAGGAATTACGCGGCGCTGCGCGGAAAGAAGCGGCACGCAAGCGGCAATGGCCCGTGGCCTGGAAGCTGGACTACAGCCGGCCTTCATCGTTCCGTTTCAAAGGCTATGCGGCGGTGCAGCGGCCTAGTGTGCTGGGGCAGTACAGCCGTTTGGCATATGACCGTAACCAACCGTGGGAACGCGACATCGCGTGGTTCAACCGCTGTATCGCTGACGTGGTGGTTGATACGCCAAAGCATTACCTGATCCCGCAAGCGTGGCGCGAAGTGATTGAGCGGCTACAACGGAATGGCGTGCTGATGGAACGTTTGGTATCCAACAGGCTTGTTCAGGCACAGGCCTATGCCATGGACGCAGTCGTGTCACGGCCTGGTTCGTATGAAGGGCGTATGTTCCATGAAAACGTGCAACTCACTAGTTGCGCGGTGACGTTTCACGCGCGTGCCGGGGATGTACTGGTGCCCCTTGATCAACCCAAAGCCCGCTATGCGGTGGAAACACTGGAGCCACAAGCGCACGACAGCTTTTTCCGCTGGGGTTTTTTCAACAGTATTTTGGAGAAGAAAGAGAACTTCTCAGACTATGTGTTTGAGGATACGGCGCTGGAGATGTTGGGTGCTGAACCCGAATTGCGCGCCGCCTTTGAGAAATGGAAATTGCAGAACCCAGAGAAGACGACCGATCAGGACGCCGTGCTGTCATTCATCTTTGCTCACGGCAAGCGCCATGCAGAGCCGGAATGGCGGCGGTATCCAGTTCTGCGGATTTTCTAGTTGGGTGTGTCCTGCCGGGGTGGGGAATGCCGGGGGCCTCATGGTGTGCCTAAGGCCACACA
>JAYWAV010000129.1:0-5905 GCA_043782015.1 Rhodoferax sp.
GGCTTGTCGCAGCAGGGAGAGCACGATAACGATGCGGGTAAAGCCCGTCATCATCAACAACACCGCAGGCAGGAACGACAGCGCGGTAAAGAACAGTAGGGTCTGTACCGGCACCGAAAAGCTGACGCCGGATTGCCCAGTGCCGACCAACAGAGGCAATTGCCCAGTCGCAGGAGCCGCTTGCGCCCAAACGCTGCCACCGGCCAGCGCGGTCAACACGGTCAACACGGTCAGGGCAAATTTGAAAAATGGTCTTGGCACGCAAATGGGTCCCGAACTGGGGCAAACCGCCATCAAGTGGCAGTCACCGGAGCCTCTATCGTATCTGTCTTTGGGGCTGGCTTCTGCTCATTCAGCGGCTCGCAAAAAAGGCAACTGATGCTTTGCGACGTCACGCCCAACACCATGCGTTGTCGAGCCCATTCCCGACCAACCTCCACAGTGACAACGCGCTGTTGCGGCCCGACGGCCAATACGGAAACCACGCGCGGTGCGGGTTCGACCTCGCCGCCATATTTGGCCGTGTTGACAGATTTCCAGCGTTTGACCAGAAACGGCAGCGCCGCGAGGCATGCCAGAAAGATGAGAACGGACCAGATTTGCTGCGCCAGCATTCGAATCAGTTCTTGCTGACCCGGCGCAGACGCTCGGACGGTGTCACCACGTCGGTCAAACGGATACCGAACTTGTCGTTGACCACAACCACCTCACCCTGCGCAATCAAATATCCATTGACCAGCACATCCATGGGTTCGCCGGCAAGTGCATCCAGCTCAACGACTGAGCCCTGCCCCAACTGCAAGATGTGTTTGATGGGTACCTTGGTACGTCCCAGCTCCACAGACAGTTGCACCGGGATATCGAGCACCATATTGATGTCGTTAACCCCGCCTTCCCCACCATTGGGACCAGCCGAAAATGGCCGTGGCGCGCCGCCCGAGAGTACACCTCCGGATTTCACTTCCTCCTCAGTCCCGTCCGAAGCCTTCTGCTCCAGCAGGGCCTCGGCCCAGTCGGCCATGCCGTCGTCCGCTGATTCGCCAGGTTTCTCTTCAGACATTTCGTTCTCCTAACCAATTTTGGTCGTTTCCCCGCAGCGCCTTGTCAATGCGAATAGCGTATTTTGCATTGTGCGTACCGTAGTAGCACTCGAAGATGGGGACTCCATCGACCGTGGCCTGAATCGTTGGCTCCTTTTCCAGCTCGATGAAATCACCTTTTTTCATTGCCAGCAATTGTTCCACCGTCGCATCCGCTGTGGCCAGCTGTGCCACCAGTGTAATTTCGGCCGCCTGGATCTCCCGCGTCAGCACGTTTACCCAGCGTTTATCCACCTCGATCGAATCGCCCTGTGTCGACGAGTACAACACATCCCGGATCGGCTCCAGCGTAGAGTAAGGGAAACAGAAATGGATCGCGCCGGTGATATCGCCGATTTCCAGCTGAAAGGACGTCGATATGACGATTTCACTGGGGGTCGCAATATTGGCAAACTGCGGCTGCATTTCAGACCGCTGGTAATCCAGCTCCAGCGGGTAGATACCCGTCCACGCTTTTTTGTACTCGGCAGTGATCACATCGACCAGGCGATTGATCACGCGCTGTTCAGTCGCCGAGAAATCGCGCCCCTCAATCCGGGTCTGGAACTTGCCAATGCCACCATACAACGTATCAATGACGCCGAACACCAGCGCCGGTTCACACACAATCAGCCCGCTGCCGCGCAAAGGCCGCAGGGCCACGATATTGAAGTTGGTAGGGACAGCCAGCTCACGAAGAAAGGCGCTGTAGCGCTGAACCGATACCGGCCCAACCGAGATTTCCGGGCTGCGTCGGATGTAGTTGAACAAGCCAACACGGAGATTTCTGGCAAACCGCTCGTTGACGATTTCCATGGTGGGCATGCGCCCACGCACAATTCTTTCCTGACTGGAGATGTTGTAGGAGCGAACCTCGCCATGCTCGGCCGCTTCCTCGACCGTCTTCTGGCTCTCGCCGGTGACCCCTTCAAGAAGGGCATCCACTTCTTCTTGTGAAAGGAAAGACTCACTCATGGGTTGGTACCTTCAGACTCGTCTATTGAACAATGAAGCTGGAAAAAAGAACACCCTTGACAGGGTATTCCGCATGGGCTGCTTTCTTTTTCTTTTTGCTCTTGGCGCTGCTATCTTGCTCTTCGTGGTCATCATCACCTCCGCCGAAAGGCAAAGAGGCCTCGCGCAAGATGTCCTTCGCCAGCTTTACCTTGCCTTCGGGCTTCAACAATTCATCCGCTGTCCTTTGCGAGATCAGCATCAGAATGCCGCTGCGAATGGTTGGCAGATAACCCTTGACGGTGTCGGAGGCATGCGCATCCATTACTTCCAGCGTGATCCCCACTTGGGCAACCCGCTCACCGCCAGGATCAGCCAGATTCACCACCATGTTGTCCAGCGGCAAATAGGCAGGAGGCGTACCCGGCGCAGCATGTGCGGCCGCCGCTTTCGCTGGGGCCTCGCCACCGTCTTCGTCAGCCGCAGCAGCAGCGCGTTGCTTGTTAATATAGAAAAATGCTCCGCCGCCTGCGAGCACCAACACCAGCACGAGCGCACCGACGATGATGAGCAGCTTCTTGCTCTTGGCAGGAGGAACGGCTTCGGGAGCGACTTCAGGTTTTGCGGACACGGATTACCTCGGGGAAATAGTTACCAAACCATTATTTGACACTTTTACAGTACATAAGGGTTGAATAGGCACAAAAACGCGTTAAACATACAGATCCAGTGTGCGGCCCACTCCAGCCGCCGCCCCCCCAACGCCGCGTACTTCTGGCATCACGATGCGCGATGTGGTCTCGGAACGCGCGCCTTGGCGAAATCTACGCCCCTGCTGCTGACCGCCGTCGCCAGCACCAGAGCTGCCAACAAAGACGCCTGTCAGCACCACACCTTGCTGTTGCAACATGTCCTTCAACTGGGCCGTAGCGCCTTCCAGCATCTCACGAGTCTGAATCTCGTCAGTACGGAATACCACCTGTGCCTCTTTGCCCTGCATGTTGATGCTGACCTCCACCGGCCCGCCACCGACACCTTCGAGTTTCATCTCAGCGCTCTGTACATCCTGCGACACATAGAAGGAGACCTCTTGCGCGACCACCGACTGAAACTGCGCTGCACTGCCAGAAGCGGCCACATCGGTCATGCCCCCGCCGGCCGACATTGCGCCGGACAGGCCAGACGACAGTAACACCAAGTTGTCGGCGATTTCGACTTTGGCCTGCAAGCCATGCGCAGCATTTCGAGCCTCGTCCCCGGCAACCGGCGCCTGCAGCGATGCGGAAATCGCCACTGCCTGGGTTTCTGACTGAGTCGCCGTCGCCGGCTTGCCGTCGCGCGCCGCAGCCAGATCAGCCGATTTCGCAGTATGGGCGGATGGCTCTTGCGCGGTTATGGTTTGCAATTGCTGGGTGTCCGTCAGGCTGGCAGCGCCTGCCTGCAGTGGTGTGCGGCGGCGACCCAACGTGGCCTTGTCGGTGTTCTCCAGCGCCAGCGTATTGACGGCATCGCCGCTCAGTCCATCTGCGTTGGCCGCAGTCCGATGTGCGCCTGGCAGTGCCATCGCAGGCATCGCGGCAGTGTCGGGCAGGAGCGTTATTGGCAGGGCTGCAGGCAATGCCGCCACCAAATCGGCATTCAGGTTTTTCGCATCGGGATCCGCCGCATCGGATGCCAAAGCAGTGGCATCCGCAGACGCACCGGGCGCAGGCTCCTGGCCCAGCCCCATCAACAAAGCCAAAAATCCGACCGGATCGGCGGTTTGGCCGCTCTTTCCATGGCCGGCAGGTTTTGACCCACGGTCCGCTGAGTCGGTACGCGCTGCGGCTTGTGCAGTGGATTTGCCTGGAGCCGCTTTGGCCGGTGCCGGCGCAATTTCAAGTGCCATGGAGGCCTCCTGATTTCATGGATTTACGGATGCGCAGGAATTGCATCGTGGCCAGCTCATCGGACTGCGCCTGCTCCCTGCGGATCTTCATCTGCTGAATTTGTTGCAGCCGGGTGGCATGCAGCCTCTGGATCGCCGCCAGGCGAAATTCACCTTGCAAAAGGGCGGCATGCGCCTCGGCTACTGCGTTGATCAGGCCAGCAATCACAGCGTGTTGCATTTGAATCGCTTGCTGCAGGCGTCCACCAAACTGGTAGTAATGGCGCAGCACTTCGGCCGAATAAGCGCTGCCAGATGTGCCTATCCAGCGGGCATCGATGTCGCGTGCATAGGTTTGCAACTGTTCCAGCTGGCCCTGCCCATCGATCAGGGTCCGTTGGGTACGCACATGTGTCTCTGCCAAACCATCGCGCTGTCGCTGGGCGTGTTCCACGGCCAATGCGATTCCGCTAAGCCGGTGCATGGTCCAACTCCATCGATGCCGTCATCGCGTCGGTCACCGCTTCAAAACTGGAAGGCTCATACATGTCCTGCTGCAGGAAATGCTCCATGCTGGCGTGCAGCGCTATGGCCTCGTCCAGGCCTGGGTCGGAGCCCACCGCATAAGCACCGATCTGTACCAGATCGCGACTGCGCTCGTAGCGCGAGTAAATCGACCGGAAGCGCCGCGCCAGCTCAAAATGCTCTCGGGACACCACGTTGTGCATCACGCGCGACGTGGACTGCTCCACATCAATCGCCGGATAGTGACCGGCCTCAGCAAGCCGACGCGACAGCACGATGTGGCCGTCCAGAATGGCCCGCGCCGCATCTGCAATCGGGTCTTGCTGATCATCACCTTCGGTCAATACAGTATAAAAAGCCGTGATGGAGCCAACGCCATTCAGTCCGTTCCCGCTGCGCTCCACCAACTGGGGCAGTTTGGCAAAACAGGACGGCGGATAGCCTTTGGTGGCGGGCGGCTCACCAATCGCCAGCGCGATCTCGCGCTGCGCCATCGCATAGCGGGTCAGCGAATCCATAAGCAGCAAGACATGCTTGCCCTGGTCTCTAAAGCTCTCCGCAATGGCGGTGGCGTAGGCCGCGCCCTGCATGCGCAGCAATGGCGGGGCGTCCGCCGGTGCCGCGACCACAACGGAGCGCGTCCGACCCTGTTCGCCCAAAATGTCTTCAATGAATTCCTTTACTTCACGCCCTCGCTCGCCGATCAGTCCCACGACGATCACATCGGCCTGGGTATAGCGGGCCATCATGCCCAGCAACACGCTCTTGCCAACGCCCGAACCAGCGAACAAACCAATCCGTTGGCCACGACCCACCGACAACAAGGCGTTGATGGCGCGAACCCCGGTATCCAGGCTTTGCCGCACTGGCGCCCGGTCCATCGCATTGATGGGCTGGCGGTCCATCGGGCGGGAGGCGACATGGCGAATCGGCCCCAAACGGTCCAGCGGTGCGCCTTGCGAGTCCACCACCCGACCCAGCAAACCATCGCCCAAAGGCAATCTCAAAACCCCGGCTTCGGCAGTACGCGCGGATACACCGACGGTCAACAACTGGGGCACCGGCACATAGGCGGCTGCAGGTGTTACTGCGGCACCGCTGGTAAGACCATGCACATCTCCGGCAGGCATCAGAAAAGCTGTACTGCCGGAGAATCCCACCACTTCGGCCAGTACATCCGCACCGTTTTGCATGCCCACCGTGCACTGCGAACCTACCGGCACGCGTATGCCGCTGGCCTCCAGCACCAACCCGGCCAAGCGTGTCAAAGTACCTTGCACTTCCAAGGCATGACCCCGGGCCACGTTGTGCGCAGCGCCAGATAAATACTGCCCCCATTTGGCAGAAGCAAAGTCGGCGCTTGGGATGATTTCATTCGGCTGCATCGGGAACCTCCCAGGCCGACTCCAGCCCCAGACGGGCCACAACCCGATTCCAGCGGGTTTCTACCCGGCCATCTACCACCGTTCCGGCAGACTCC
>JAYWAV010000130.1:0-5889 GCA_043782015.1 Rhodoferax sp.
TGAAGCCCTACATGAAGGCGCGCAAACTCAGAACAGGGCAGAGGCTGTTCAAGAAAGGTGACAAGGCCCAGCACCTGTACCTGCTGCTGGACGGACAAATGGAATTGACAGAAATCGCCAAACCCCTGGAACAGGGGCGCATCTTTGGCGAAATCGCATTGTTTTCACCCAGCGGACTGCGCACGATGACGGCACGTTGCGTCACCAAGTGCACCGTATTGCAAATCCATGAATCAACGGTCAAGCAGCTGTATTACCAAAACCCGTCTTTCGGATTCCACCTGATCAGCCTGTTGACCATGCGACTGAGCGCGGACGTGGCCCGCGCCCAGTCCCAGATCGAGCGTTTGTTGAGCTTGTGACCTAGCTCAACAGCTTGATCAGCGCATCCGGATGGATGCCCCATCCAGCCAAGCCCGCAGCGCCCATAAGGAAGCCGTAGCCTGACGGCAGCAGCGCCAGTAGGTACAGCCAGGGCAAGCCAGTCAATGAAGCCACCGCCAAGAGCGAGATCGCAATCGCAATCGCTGCGTCGGACAAGTCAAACTGGTCGTCGCGGAAGTTCAGTGCGTCATAGGCGGCCTGATCATGCTCGGCCTGTGCCTTCAGTTCGTTCTTTTTCTGGCTTTGATCGGTGGCAAGGGTTTCATACACCTTGATCTGCTCCGTAACAGCTGCGAGTTGCTTGCCACTGGCGCCAATGGCTTGAATGCGCAGTTGCATGAGTGTCGACTTGGCAATTTCTTCGCGAATATTGCGCGCCTGGTAGAACTGCCAGTGGTCCAGCTTGTCTGCCTGGGCCTGTTGCATGGCCTGCACGATGTTGTCATCCTTGACCTTGCAGATTCCCATGAAGGTGGCCAAAAGGGCGACCGTAATCGCTACCGCGGGGTTCAGCCAGCGGTGTTTGACTGGGGCTTCCGGTTTGGCGGTTTCTACTATTTCCAAAGGGTCAATATCCACGGGATTCCTTTTTGTTGAGATGCCGTTGTGGGCCGCATTGTGCGCTACTTGTGTGAACCAGACATGGAGACAGGCGAGGCATTAAAAAGACCACCCGAGGGTGGCCTTTTTGTTGTGCGTAAGGTTTACTTCTTCGCAGGCGCAGCCTTGGCAGGCGCCGCTTTTTCAACAGCCGGATCGCCCACATACTCGCCCACTACTTTCCACTTGCCATCAGTGATCTGCGACAGGCGCGAAGCGCTGCTGCCCAGGCGCTTGGTCGCGGTGAAGGACTGCGGTGCGCTGCCGAATATGTCGGACGGAATGGTCAGCGAGTCCATCACCTTGATGAAACTGTCGGTGGTCAGATTTTTGCCTGCGCGTCCAGCTACGGTGGCGAACGTATTGATGATGCTGTAGCCGTAGACGGAGAAGACGGTGGGGTCTTCATTGAACTTGGTCTTGTACTTGTTGGCCCAAAAGCGGATGTCGGGGGATTGCTCATCCGTGTAAGGGTTTTGCACGGTCATCGTGGCGTACAGGCCGTCCATGGGTTTGCCGCCCAGTTTGTGGATCAGGTCGGTATAGGCCGCGCTGGAGCCGATGAAGGTGGGGTTGTAGCCCAGCTTGCGCGCGGTGCCGATGGCGCCAATGGTCTCGCGGATGATAGTGCCCAACACAATGAAGTCGCAGCCGCTGGATTGCATCTTTGAGATTTGCGAAGAGAAGTCGGTTGCGCCGCGCTTGTAGGACGTCTTCTCGGCGAATTCCATGCCAATGGTTTTCAGGCCCTCTTCGCCGCCCTTCATGACTTCGCTGCCGAAATCATCGTCCTGGTACATCGTGCAAACCTTCTTCGCACCCTTTTCCTTCACCAGCTTGGGTACCGCCAGACGCATCTGGTCGTAGTAGGGCGCGGCATAGGAGTACTTCAGCTTGTGGAAGGGCTCGTACATTTCGCGCGCGGCGGTGATCGGGAAGAAGTTGATCACGTTCTTTTCAAACTGGACGGGCATTGCGGCCAGATTTTGCGCGGTACCAATGTGGCCCACCATCATGAAAATCTTGTCCTGGTTGACCAGCTTTTGCGCGGCCAGCACGGCCTTCTTCGGGTCGTAGGCGGAGTCTTCCACCAGCAGCTTGACCTTGCGGCCATTGATACCGCCCTGCTCGTTGATCTCATCCACTGCCAGCATCATGCCAAGCCGCCCCTGTTTGCCGAAACCGGCGATCGGGCCGCTCAAGTCCTGGATCGATCCGAGGACGATTTCGTCCTTCGTGACGCCCTGCTGGGCTTGGGCCAAAGTGGCTGTCATGGCTACTGCAGCAAGTAATGCGGAAGTCTTCAGTTTCATGCTTGTCTCCTGTAAAAATTATGGGAACTAACGGTACATGGCTTCAATTTGCGGTGCGTACTTCTTCTCCACCAGCTTGCGTTTGAGCTTCATGGTGGGGGTCAGCTCTTCGTCTTCTGCTGTCAGCTGGGTCTCCAGCAGGAAGAATTTCTTGATTTGTTCCACGCGGGCAAACTTCTTGTTGACGCGGTCCAGCTCGGCCTGGATCAGTCCCTGGATCTCGGGTGCGCGGGTCAGCGAGGCGTAGTTGCTGAACGGTACGTCGGCGTCCTGCGCGTATTTCTCGACGTTCTCCTGGTCGATCATGATGATCACGGTCAGGTAGGCGCGCTTGTCGCCGATCACCACCGCATCGGTGATGTAGGGCGAGAACTTCAAATCGTTCTCCAGCTCGCTGGGCGTGATGTTCTTGCCACCGGCGGTAATGATGATGTCCTTGAGCCGGTCGGTAATGGTGTAGTAGCCCTCGGCATCCACAGTACCCACATCGCCGGTGTGCAGCCAGCCATCCGCATCAATCGTCTCTGCGGTTTTCTCTGGCAAATTCAGATAGCCGGCAAACACATTGGGCCCGCGCACCAGGATCTCGTTGGTTCCTTCAGCCAGTCGCATTTCGTTGTACGGCGTGGCCGGGCCTATCGTGCCGGGCTTCACGCGGTTGGGCTGTGCGCCACTGGAGCCACCGCAGGTTTCCGTCATGCCCCAGACCTCGACCATGGGCACACCCAAAGCGAGGTACCAGCGCACCAAATCGGCCGAAATGGGCGCGGCGCCCGTGAACAGCACGCGTGCTCGGTGGATGCCAATCATCTTGCGCACATTGTTCAAGACCAGCACGCTGGCTACATGGAACTGGAATTTCAGCCAACTGTTGACCGGCCTTTGCGCCAGCACCAGATCGGCAATCTGCATGCCTACGCCAATGGCCCAGGCGTAGGCCGCTTGTTGCACGGCACCCGCTTCTTTCAGCCCAATCATTACGCCGGAATAAAACTTTTCCCACACGCGGGGCACGGCCACGAAGACTGTGGGTGCAATCTCGCGCACGTTCTCGGGAATAGTCTCCGGGTTCTCGACAAAGTTGAGCTTGGCGCCGCTGTACAAGCCGTAGTATTCGCCGCCCATGCGCTCGGCAATGTGGCACAGCGGCAGGAAGCACATGCGCTCGTCCTGGTCGTTTTGCTGGATCAGCGTGTTGTAGCCGCGCATGGTGTAGACCAGCCCGCGGTGCAAATGCATCGCGCCTTTCGACTTACCAGTCGTGCCCGAGGTGTAAACCAGAATCGCCAGGTCATCCGTTTTGGTGGCGCGTGTGCGCTCTTCGATGATGTTGGGGTGCTGGGCCAGGTAGTCGCGGCCCAGCGCACGGAGGTCTTCCAGGCTGATGACACCGGGGTCTTGCAGCTCTTGCAGACCTTCCATGTCGACCACGATGATCTTGCGCAACAGCGGCAACTGGCCGCGCACCTCCAGCGCCTTGTCGAGCTGCTCGTCGTCTTCGACAAACAGAAAGCGCGTCTGCGAGTCTTCGCACAAATATTGCACCTGGTTCGGCGCGTCGGTCGGGTAGATGCCGTTGGACACACCGCTGCAGGACAGGATGGCCAGATCCATCCAGACCCAGTCCACCGTGGTGTTGGACAGGATGGACGCGCACGCGCCTTTTTCGAATCCCAGGCTGATCAGCCCGGCGCCAATTTCGCGCACTGCGATCGCGGTCTGGTTCCAGGTCCAGCTGCGCCAGATGCCCAAGTGCTTTTGCCGCATCCAGACATTCGGTCCACGCGTTTTGACCGCGTTCCAGAAAATCTCCGGAATGGTTTCGCCAGGAACCACGATGGTGTGGTCGGCTCTAATTTCTTTAACGTCCCAGAGTCCGGTCATAGTGCCCCCACGCTCCACCGTTGCACGGGTCGCTGCCCCCCGAGGGGGCTAACCCACCTTGGGGCGGCCCGGCGGTGGGTTGTTGCTGCTAGTAATTGCTTCATCGCCATGTTTTCTTCTTTTTCCAGCGCCGCTCGCCGCGCACGCCGTCTTCTTTGAGGCCCAGATAGAACTCCTTGATGTCGTCCTTTTCGCGCAAATGCGCACAGGTGTCTTCCATCACGATGCGGCCGTTTTCCAGCACGTAGCCATAGTCCGACGCGTTCAACGCCATGTTGGCGTTTTGTTCGACCAGCAGGATGGTGGTGCCGCGTTCGCGGTTGATGCGCACGACGATCTCGAAAATCTCTTTGGTCAGCTTGGGCGACAGGCCCAGGCTGGGCTCGTCCAGCAGCATCAGGTCCGGATTCGCCATCAGCGCGCGCGAGATGGCCAGCATTTGCTGTTGCCCGCCCGAGAGCAGCCCTGCGTCCTGTGCCGCGCGTTCACGCAGGATGGGGAAGTAACCAAACACCGCCTCCATGTCTTTGGCGACGCCATCGCGGTCTGAGCGGGTGTAGGCACCCATCAGCAGGTTGTCGCGCACGCTGAGCAGCGGAAACACTTCGCGGCCTTCGGGCACATGGCTCAGGCCCTGCTGCACGATATGCGCCGGGTCGTTGGCGGTAATGTCTTCGCCTTTGAATTCGATCGTGCCCTTGCGCGGGTCAATGATGCCGGAGATGGTTTTCAGGATGGTCGACTTGCCCGCGCCGTTGGAACCCAGCACGGTGGCGATCTCGCTGCGGCGCACCTGCAGGCTGACGCCGCGGATGGCTTTGATGGGGCCGTACGCGCTCTCTACGTTCAGGAGCTTCAATACGGGTTGGTCGCTGATCGCTGGAGGTTGGGTACTCATGCCACTTTCCTCCGGAGCGAAGACACATCGTCAATCGAGCCCAAGTAGGCCTCAATTACGCCCGGGTCGTTTTGCACCTCGCGCGGTGTGCCCATCGCCAGCACCTCGCCCTGGTTCATTGCCAGCACGCGGTCCGACACCTTGGACACCAGGCTCATGTCGTGTTCGACCATCAGCACGGTGATGCCCAGGTCGTTCTTGATGTCCTGAATCCAGAACGCCATGTCATCGGTCTCTTCCACATTCAATCCACTGGACGGTTCGTCCAACAGCAACAGCTTGGGCTCGGTGCACAGCGCGCGGGCCAGCTCCACCACCTTGCGCACGCCATAAGGCAAGCCAGCGACAAAGGTGTCGCGGTAATGCTGCAAGCCCAGAAAGTCGATCACTTCTTCGGCCTTTTCGCGGGCCAGCAGCTCGGCGTCGCGGGCCTTGCGGGTGAAGAACATGTCTTGCCACACACCGGTTTGGCGGTGCGTATGGCGGCCGATCAGAAGGTTGTGCAGAACGGAGGCGTGTTCGAACAGTTCAATGTTCTGGAAGGTGCGCGCAATGCCCAGCGAGGCCACGTTTTGCGGCGGCTGCGCAGTCAGCTTCAGCATGCCGTCGGGGCCGCAGTAGTCGATCTCGCCGGTGGTGGGCGTGTAGATGCGGCTGATCAGGTTGAACACCGTCGTCTTGCCCGCGCCGTTAGGGCCAATCAGCGTGAACACCTCACCCTGTTTGACGTCAAACGACACGTTGTTGACCGCCAGCACGCCGCCAAAGCGAACGCTCAAATTCTTGGCTGATAGGAGGAGGTCGGTCATT
>JAYWAV010000131.1:0-5878 GCA_043782015.1 Rhodoferax sp.
GGGAGCGACATGAACAACGAAAACTGGGAAAACCGGTAAAAACAGCAGGTGGGGCACCTGTGCAAGAGGCCAAATCTTACTTGATGGATTGTGCCGAACCGGAGCGATGCAGAGAAAGAAAAACATTTTTCGCCGGAGTTTGTTCTCTCTATCTCTCTTCTTTTTATATAAAAGACATAGTAGTAGTAGATAAGCAAAGCCAGAATCTGTGGATAAGCCTTCTTTTCCATTTCAGATCAAGGATTTAGGCTCGCTTGATCCATGTGGGTGACTGTGCTTGGTGTGCGCACGCCAAAGCGGATAACTTTGGAAAATGGGCCCTGCCTGTGGATAAGCCATGTCTTATGCCAGAACTATGCACAGACTTATTGTTTGACAAGCAATAGGTTGTTCATGGCAATTGAAGAGCGGTGTAGAGTAGGCAACCATGAAACTTGCGCTTCGATTGCTGGGTGTTGCTGTTTTGGCGGTGCTGATTTTTGCAGTGGCTGGAGTCATTGCAGTCTGGGCGCCGGACCGGTCTGTGGAATCACTGACAAGCCGCTGGGCGCAACCTCCATCCCAGTTCATTTCCATACAGGGCATGCAGGTGCATATCCGCGATGAAGGTCCGCGCGACGACCCCCGCCCGATTGTGCTGATCCATGGCACTTCGGCCAGTCTGCATACTTGGGATGGCTGGGCAGAGGCGTTGAAAAGCAGACGGCGCGTTATTCGCTTTGACTTGCCCGCCTTTGGACTGACTGGGCCACATCCGCAGAACGACTATTCCATAGAAGCCTATGTGCGGTTTGTGGGTGCGGTGCTGGACACGTTGAACGCGCAGCACATCGTGTTGGCCGGTAACTCGTTGGGAGGTCAGATTGCGTGGGCCACGGCAGTGGCATTTCCGCAGCGGGTAGACCAGTTGGTGCTGGTGGATGCGGGCGGCTATCCCCTGGAGCCCAAGTCGGTACCGATAGGCTTTCAGATTGCCCGGATGCCGGGTGTGCGTAGCCTGATGGAATATGTTCTTCCCCGCGGAGTGATTGAATCCAGTCTGCGCAATGTCTATGGTGATCCCACTCAGGTGAGCACCGAACTGGTGGACCGTTATTACGAGCTGACCTTGCGCGCTGGCAACCGCGCCGCCTTGGGGTACCGCATGCAGCAACGGCTCAGCGGGGATGCCAAGGGGATTGCGGGGCTCAAAGTTCCGGCACTAATTCTGTGGGGTGGCAAGGATTTATTGATACCAGTGGACAATGCGCATAAGTTTGCCGCAGACATTGCCGGTTCGAAACTGGTGGTGTGGGACGATCTTGGGCACGTGCCGCACGAGGAAGATCCACAGCGCACGGTACAGGCATTGATCGCCTTTCTGAATTGAATAGCAGGACTGAATTAGTAGGATTTTGGCCATGACCGACAAGAAGCCCTTTGAAATTGCGCGGGAGACGCTCAAGCAATTGACGGCTCGCAAGATGGCCCCGACGCCCGCCAACTACCAGACGATTTACAACGAGATTGCAGGGATTCCGCAACAGCAGCCGTTCCCCGCCGATACTTTGCGCGATATCTCCAAAGCGCTGCCCGCCAAAACGCCCGGCCAGCAAAAGCAGAAGGGCCTGCTGGACTACGCGATTGACCGCTTGAACTGGGAAGGTGTCAAAACTGCGCTGGTGGCCTACGGCGGCTTTGTTCCAACCACACCTGAAGCTGCGGGAACAACGGGGATAAGTCCTGCATCCAACGGTGCGACCCCGGCTGGTGGTGCTTCGATGCTTAGCGCAGAGTTCATGGGACAGATGGGCAAGATGATCGAATACCTGCAGCCTGCGTTGGGGAACGATGATGAACGCCTGATGGAGCAGACGGCGGCGTTGTTGAAGGCCTTGCGCCAGCCCAAGGTGGATCTGGTCGCCATCAAGCCAATGCTGGTGAGCTACAGCCACCGCCTGTCCTTTGCGGCCGAAGACCAGGCGGAGATCAAGAAAACCCTGCTCAAACTATTGCACCTGGTGTTTGAAAACATTGCCGAGCTGGGTGTTGAGGAACAGTGGCTCAGGGGCCAGATGGAAGCGCTGATGACTGCGGCGTCGCCGCCACTGACCTTGCGTCGCCTGGACGACGTGGAGCGCCGCCTGAGGGACGTAATCTTCAAGCAGAAGGATGCGCATGCCAAGGCGATCCAGTTGCAAAACGAAATGCGCCAGATGCTGGCGACTTTTATAGACCGGTTGGCCCAGATGAGCCAATCCTCCGGCTCGTTCCAGGATAAGCTGGAAGACAGTGCGCGCCAGATTGAGCAGGCCAAAACAATTGCCGAGATTGCGCCTGTGCTGAAGGAAGTGGTGGGCGCCACGCGCTCGATGGCGCAAGAAAGCCAGGTTGTCCGTGATGAGTTGCGCAGCATGCGTGAACAGGCGACCAACGATGAAGCAGAGCTTGCCAAGCTGCACCAGGAGCTGGACCGCATCAGCACCCAGGCCCGGCACGACCCGTTGACGGGTGCACTCAACCGTAAAGGCCTGGACGAAGCGTTGGAGCGCGAACTCTCCAGCGTACGTCGCAAAGAGACACCTCTGTGCGTGTCGCTGCTGGATATCGACAACTTCAAGAAAATCAACGACTCCATGGGACATTCCACAGGTGACCAGGCCCTGAACCATCTGGCCACTGTGGCGCGCGAATGCATGCGCCCCCAGGACACGCTGGCGCGCTATGGCGGCGAAGAATTTGTGGTTTTGTTACCTGATACGCCGTTGGACAAAGGTATTGATGCAATGACCCGGCTGCAGAGGGAACTGAGCAAACGTTTCTTTTTGGCGGGTGCCGAAAAAGTGCTAATCACCTTCAGCGCGGGCGTAGCCCAACTGACCGCGGATGAGGCGCCCTCGGATTGCATTCGCCGCGCAGACCAGGCCATGTACCTGGCCAAGCGTGCCGGTAAAAACCGCGTATTGGGAGCATGACCATGGGCTACCTGATTTTGGGACTGGTGCTGTTTTTGGGGGTGCACTCGGTGCGCATCGTGGCCGATGGATGGCGCACGCAGATGCTGCAAAAGGTTGGCGAAGCAGCCTACAAGGGCAGCTACACCGTGTTGTCCTTGCTGGGCTTTGGATTGATCGTCTGGGGGTTTAGCGTTGCCCGCGAAACACCGGTGCAGCTGTGGAGCCCACCGGTTGCGCTGCGCCACCTTGCGCTGCTGCTGACGCTGGTGGCATTTGTCTTCCTGGCCGCAGCCTATGTGCCGCGCAATGCGATCAAGGCACGTGTGCACCACCCCATGGTGTTGGGTGTAAAGACCTGGGCATTCGCCCATTTGTTGGCCAACGGCAACTTGGCCCATGTCATTCTGTTCGGTAGTTTCTTGCTGTGGGCCGTGGTGAATTTCGTTGCCGCGAGAAAGCGTGATCGCGCACAAGGCGTGGTGTACGGCGAAGGCACGCGCTCCGGCACGGTACGTGCCGTTGTTATCGGGGTGGGCGCCTGGGTGCTGTTCGCCTTCTGGCTGCACGGCTGGCTGATAGGCATACGTCCCATGGGCTAATCCCGTTCGCTGCGCATAATGTGCGTTTCATGGCCCTTGTGCCGCAGGAGAGTTTTCATGGCCCGCTCCGTATTGGACGAATCCAACATCCACCCCTATATCCGCGAGAAGGTGACCACCCACCAGCAGGACATCGTCAAGGAGGTGCAGGCAGCGATTGCGAGCCATTCAGTCGTGGTGGTTGGCATGGGCATCAACCCGATGCCCAAGCGCGCGCGCAAGGCGCTGGATGCCGCTGCGGTGCCTTACAAGTACCTGGAATACGGCAACTACCTGAACACCTGGCGCAAGCGCAATGCGCTGAAGATGTGGACCGGTTGGCCCACATTCCCCATGGTGTTTGTCAAAGGGACATTGGTCGGTGGTGCGACCGATGTAGAGAAGCTGATAGCCAGCGGCGAACTCAAGACGTTGCTTGGGTAGACCACGCGGGACAATCCCGTTTGCGTTGAGCTTGTCGAAACGCAGCCCTTGCAGGTGGCTTTGACGGGCTCAGCCGGAACGCAGTGGCTTACTTGCTAGCAGGCGCAGCGGAAGGCGGCGGAGGTGCCTTCTTGCCATCACTGTGGTGGCGGCCTTCGCGCATGCGCTCCATCTCCTTGCCCATGCGGGCGTGCTCGGCGTCCATCCCCTTTTTCTGCTCGTCCGTCAGTGTGGCGTAGAACGTCTTGATGGCTTGGTCGCGTTGGTCCATCGCAGCTTGGCGATCGGTGTGGTGTTTGGCGCGCAGCTCGCGCATCTTGTCGATGCGTTCGGGCGTGGTCAGTTTGTCCAGTGACGCGCGGTCTGGGCGATCCATCGTAGGGGCCGGTGGCTTCATCGCGCCGGTGAACGCCGTCCAGGCGCCTTCCTGGGCGGGTGTGATCTTCAGGCGGGTCTTCAAATCAGCCAGATGCCTGGCATGCATGGCTTCCATCTTGGCGGGGTCCATACGGCCGTGGCCCCATTGGTGCATGGTGGTGTGGTCGCCGGCAGGCGGCGGTGGTGTGGTTTGGGCCAATGCGGAAAAACCAGCGCCCATCAACAAGGCACTCAGCAGGGTGTTGGCGAGAAGCGAGGGGAATACCGGTTTCATGGTGTCATCCTTTAGGTTATGCGCCACAGCGTCAGGGCCTTGGCCGCAGGTGTAATGTGATCTTCCCTTGTGTAGCGGATGTGGTGCATTGCCAAGCCTGTGTAAAGTTGCGCAACTGTCGGTTCGCGACAACAGGGACAATACGCAGCTTTTGCGCTTCGGCGCTGTCTCCAACTGATAAAGGGAATGTGTGTTCAAGAATTTGATGGTGTACCGGTTGGCGTCCGCGTGGACGGTGGGTGTGGAGCAATTGGAGGCGGCGCTGGAAGCGGCGCGGTTTGTAGAGTGCGGATCGCTGCAGGACAAGTCGGTTGGCTGGATCGCACCGCGTGGCGAAGAGGCCGGCCCGTTGGTCGAAGTGGTCGGTGGGCAATGGATATTGCGTCTGATGGTGGAGACCAAGGCCGTGCCCGGATCGGTGGTCAAGCGCAAGGTGCAGCAGCAGATCGAGCAGATCGAGGCCACCACCGGGCGCAAACCCGGACGCAAGGAAACCCGCGACCTGAAAGACGACGCGCGCATGGCGCTGTTGCCGCTGGCCTTCTCGCGCCAGTCGGCGGTGTGGGTGTGGGTGGACCCGAAGGCCAACTTGCTGATGTTGGATGCAGGAAGCCAGGCGCGTGCGGATGAGGTGATCACCGCGCTGGTCAAGGCGGTGGACAGTTTGGCGATGCAACTGGTGCAAACCGAAATGTCGCCCGCTGCTGCGATGTCGCTGTGGCTCTCCACCGGCGATGCGCCGGTGGGCTTTACGGTCGATCAGGAATGCGAACTCAAGGCCGTGGACGCCTCGCGCGCCGTGGTGCGCTACACGCGCCACCCGCTGGACGGCGAAGAAATCCCCAAGCACATCGAAGTCGGCAAGGTACCAACACGTCTTGCGCTGAGCTGGGCCGAGAGCGTGTCGTTTGTGCTGACCGATACATTGCAGATCAAGAAGATCGCGTTCCTGGATGGTGCGGTGGACGACACCACCAGTAAGGGCGACCGTGCGGACGACCGCTTTGATGCGGACGTGGCGATTGCGACGGGCGAATTGCGCAAGCTGCTGCCCGCATTGCTGGACGCGCTGGGTGGAGAAACCCCGTCGGTTTAGTGAGGAAATAAGCCGCCAGCACGCATGCGGCATGCGCAGACAGCTACTATTTAGATAGCAGTCTGTGTTCTAGCCTCCGGACTTGATGCGGCACGTGCTCAAGCCGAACAGCCCATAGATGCCACACCAGCCGATCACGCCACTGGCGATCAGTGCGATGCCACAGGCCAGA
>JAYWAV010000132.1:0-5873 GCA_043782015.1 Rhodoferax sp.
AGGCGGCTCTTGCGCGCCATGCCCAGTGCCTCGCCTTCGCTTGCCGCAGTGTCCACCAATGCCGGGCCGCGTTCAATGACCGTGACGCCTTCTTCAATACGTGTCCTGGGCAGGCCAGTGACCGCGTCCAGTACAGGGTCGCCCAGCATCAGTTCGTCGTAAGACACCAGACGCCCGGTTCCACCTTTGGTCCCACCCAAAGACAGCTTGGCTGGGTCGTTGTGGCAGGTGGTGCAGGTATTGGTGCCCCGGTTGCGGCTCCACAGTGGCTGAATATGTTCCGGGTAATTGATGATGCCGTTGGTGGGTATGGCGGTTACCAGATCGTCTGCGGCCAACGCATTGCCGGTATAGCGGATTGCGATGCTGGTGCGTGCGGTCACGCCGGGCTTGCTGGTATCGGCCCAGACGTCGGTGGTGAGCATGTCAGCCACCAGCTTCAGCGCAGTGGGGTCCAGCCGGGTGCGCGTCGCCGCCATGGTTTCGCCCGACAGATGGGCGCTGCCCATAGCCGGCAACACAGAGGACGACACGCTGTTGACTACAGCGCCAGAATTCAATGCGCCGCCGCGGCGCGGGCTGTGGCAGCCGTCACAGGTGCGGCGCTCGCCAGGGCGCACCTGTATCCAGTTGGTGTGTGTCTGGAATGCGCGGCCTTGGGAATCAATCACGGCCAACGCGATCGGCGTGTCGGCAGGAACCTGCAGCTTGAATGAACCATCGGGCTCAATAGGCGCATAGCCCAGGATCTGCTGCATCTCGAATTCGGTCTCACCGATCGCGCCGCGCGTGCCGGTCATGCCCTGGGGCGGCGCAATCGCCCGCACCGCGCGGATAAAGCGCGCCGGGCCGCAGACATAGGCCGGATTGGCGGGGTCTTTCATGCGCACCAGGTCAGCCACCTGGCTGCGCGTATCCAGTGGGTCGGTCGGTGTGGTCTTGGCAATTGCGGTGGTGCAGCCTGCGGCGAGGTCCGCGGCGGTCAGTACCGCATCGCCCATGCGGCCCAGGCCATCGGTGTCGTAGACGCTGCGCACCTCCAGCAGCCCCAGGTTCTGTGCGGCCAGCGTGGCATCGAGTTGTGTGGGCTGCGCGGCGCTGGGCTCGGCGCGCGCCTGTATCGCCACCGGGTGCGTGTACATGAAGCCCGTAGGTGGCGAGGCCACGATCAGAAAGGTTTGCTTGGCCGGATCAAACATGTAGATCGCGTAAGTGGGGCGTACATTGCTTTGCAGCTCATCGGCCTGCTCGTCAGCAACCAACCGGTTGTCGTCAGCCAGACGCGTCTTCTCTTCTGTGGTCAGCGTGGCGCAGGATACGGTGACCCCTTTGCGCGAAACTTCGCACGGCGTAAAGCCCACCAGCACGCGGTCCGTGCCATCCCACAGCGGGTAGGGCGTGGTGACACGACCGTACTGCGAAATGCCACCGCCAATGTTCAACTCCTGCTGTGTCATCTGCTTCTGACCGCCCTTCGCAGGTACGCCTGCATTGGCGGGCGTATCGTTTTCGGAGTAGTTGGCCGCATCAATCATCACCAGGCCGCCGCCTTCGTGGGTGCGCGACAGAGGCATCAGGTCCGATGTCACAAAACCCTTGTACTTGCCGTTGGGGTCCATGTCGCGCGGGTGCAGGAAGCTGTTGCCCGGGCTGTGCGCGCCGTACAGCACAAACAGGTCGGTGCCATCGGGACGAATCTTGAATATCTTGAAATGGTTGCGCCCGCCCACGTGGTCCCAGCGCGAGAACATGATGTCGCCGTTGGGGCGCACCACCGGGCTGCGGTCATGGCTCTGGTTCACCGAAATCTGCGTGATGTTCTGGCCCTTGGCGTCCATCGTATGCAGGTTGAACACGCGCTCGCGCTCGTATTCGTCCAGCGCGAAATAGGTCTTGCCCAGCGCCTGGTTGACGCTGGAGGTGGTTTGCCGGTTCGAGGTGAATACAAAGCCCTTGCCTGCGGGCAGGTAGGTCGGGTCTACGTCGTCGGCATTGGCGGAACTGGTCAGTCGGCGCAAGGTACCACCCGCCAAACCTCCAGTAGTCATGTCGTATTCCCAGATATTCCAGCGCCCGGTGCAGGCCGTAACGCCGTCGATCTTGCTGGTGTTGCTGGCAGGGCAGCGCATCGAGAAAATGATCTTCTTGCCGTCGTAGGACACGTCGGGGTTGGAGGCGTCGCCCGTGCCCTGGGTGAAGCTGGCGGTGATGTTGTGTTCGATCGCGCTGACCGAAGACCGCTCGCGGACCATCAGGTCGCCACCCGGTGCATTGGGCGCGCCGTTGGTGGGATTGGCGTTGATGGTGTTGCTGCGCTTGGCATAGGCGATCGGTACATCGCCGGTCACCGTCACCGTGGAGGAGCTGCTGGCGCCTTCATCGCTGCCGCACGCAACCATGCCCGTTGCGACCACAGTGATGGCAACAGCCATATAGGCGCTGGTCTTGCCTGCCATGTTTTTGCCTGCATGTTTCATTGTGGTCTCCCGGCCAGCAGGCCCCGTGAATAGTGCAATACGCCCGCGGCATCCACCACGAGCGCATCCAGATCGTCTTGCGCCTCGATCAGACGCATGCCCTTTTCAAGGCCGAGTACAAAAAGCATCTTGGAAAACGCCTCGGTGGAGAGGCCGTCATCGCCCAATACAGTTACGCTGTGTATCTGTTGCGGCGACTCGCCAGTGGCCGGGTCAATCAGGTGGTGAAAGCGCACGCCGTCTTCATCGAAGTAGCGTTCGTAATCCCCCGAGGTGGAAATCGATGTGTCTTCCAGCGGCAGTACAGCGACCACTTCGCCAGGCCTGCGCGGATCGCGCACGCCGATAGACCAGGGTCGTCCGCATCGGTCACCCATCACGCGGCTGTCACCACCCGCGCTGACGTTGGCGTGCGTGATGCCGCGGGCCCGCAGCAGTGTGCAAGCGCGGTCCACCGCATAGCCTTTGGCAAAGCCGCCCAGGTCAATGCACATGCCTGGCACTGCAAAGCGGATGGTCTGATCTTTGGCATTGAGCTGCAACTTGCGATAACCCACGGCCTCGCGCGCCTGGGCCAACTCCATGGCGTTGGGCCGTTTGCCGCTACGGTAGTCAAACAATCGGCCGACCGCGGCGAACGTCACATCAAATGCGCCGCCAGACAGCCCGGAGAATTGGATCGCACGGCGCAGCAAGCCAAACATTTCTCCGCTCAGGGGTACTGCGTGGTCTGCGGCATCGCGGTTGAGGATGGAGAGCTCGGAAGTGGCTCTGTGCGGGCTCATCGTCCCGTCAATGCGGCGCATTTCCGCCATGACGGCGTCTATCGCGGCTTCCCCCGCCGTCCTGAATTCACACCACAGCTCCACGTTGATGGCGGTACCCATGATGGCTTCCTCGCGCTGCAGCCAGCAGCCCACAGGCGCACGCGGCGCCGCACTGGTGCGGGGGCTTGGCGTGCTGCGCGGGTGAGGGGATGGACCGTACATGGAGGAGGTGCAAAAGGTTTGTTGCGAGCAAGTTTTGCACGCACCCCCGAGCCAACATGTACGAAAAATTGCAGCAGGTGTAACAGTCTGAAAGTGTTTGACAGCGCACAGACGGGCGATCAGCCAATACCTATAGGCCTGCTGCGCCCGTGAAATAAGCGTAGGCAGCTATAAAAAATATAGCGGTTCGGAGATACAAAAAAGTAGGGCGTGGCGCAGATTCGCCACAGTGCATCGCTGGCTTATGGGGTGTCCATCACAAGCCGCGCAGTTCGCCTAGGCCACGGCCCTGGATGGCTCCGTGCGTTGGCCCACGCCCAAGGCCGCCACCACGCTGAGCAACAGTACCAGCGCCGCGCCCAGGAGCGTGGCTCCGTACCAGCCGTGGTCCATGAACACGCCAAAGACCAGCGGTGATATCGCAAAACCTGTGTCCAGACCGGAGTAGACCAGGCCATAGACACGACCGGTCGCGCCTTTGGGCGTGGCCTTCTTGATCATCATGTCACGTGAGGGCCCGCCAATGCCCACCGCAAAGCCGGTGATCGCCAGCACCACCATCGTCGCCGTCGCGCCCAGCAAACCGGTACCGCACAGCGCCAACAACAGCGCGCCTGCCGCCATCGCCATCGCCACCACGCGGTCGCTGTTGGCAACGCGCGCTGCGATAAAACCGCCAATGAACATGCCCACGGCGCCGCACAGCATGTAGGCTGTCAATGTCAACGTCGCTGCCTCAAAGCTGATGCCATGCATGGCTTTGAGGAGGGACACCGAAAAACTCTGCACCACCGCCAGCGTCATCGTGGACAGCAGAAAGAAACCAAAGCACCACCACACGACTGGCAGCTTCATGAATGCCAGATCGTGCTCGGCGTGCACATCGGTCTTGGCCGGGCGGGGCACCACTTCTGTAGAGAGCTTGTCGCGCTGCGCCACCAGCAGCAACAGGATGGCGACGTACATCACGGCCGCTGCCACATAGGCTTGGCGCCAGCCAATTGCCAGGCCCAGTCCGGCGAAGAAGATCGGCGCTGCAGCCCAGCCCAGATTGCCGGTCAGTCCGTGTGCGCTGAAGGCATAACCCAGGCGCGGTGCAGAGACCCGCTGATTCAGGATCGTGAAATCCACCGGGTGAAATGTCGCGTTGCCCAGACCGGCCAGCGCGGCCACCAGCATCAGGCCAATGTATCCCGTCACCATCGACGCTGCCACGCATGCCACGGCAAAAATGCCCATCGCCACAAACAGCAAAGGCCGTGCGCCCAGGCGGTCGACGACAAAACCGGCACAGGCCTGGCCCACACCCGAGATGACAAAAAAAACCGTCATCAGCAAGCCGAGCTCCGAGAAGCGCAGCCCAAACTCGGTCATGAACACCGGGAACAGCAGCGGCAATAACAAGTGCCCGAAATGCGAGCTGGCATGTGCCAAGCCCACCAAACCAATGACGGTGGCGTCCTGCTTCAGGGGCACCGGGGAGTCAGATGGAGTTTGGATCGAGGAAAGGGTCGTGGCGCTCATGCAGCAATGGTAGGAGGAAGGCCGCGCGCAGGAATACGACAAAAAGACAATAATTGTCGAAATCCAGCCAAACACCGATCCACCATCGGTAACTTGCCCATGCCACGCACCAGGCGCCTGCGCCCCGTCCGCTTTGACGACGCTGCGAACCGCTCGCCATCCGCTGCGCGCCCGGTGCGCAGCCGCGCCCGTTCGCTGGCGATGGACACGCACATCGAGCCGCACCAGCACCCGTGGTCGCAATTCACCTACTGCGCCAGCGGTCTGATGCAGGTCACCGTGATGCAGCGCGGCATGCAGACCACCTTCATCATCCCGTCCACGCGCGCCGTCTGGATACCGCCGCAGGTGGAGCACACGGTCGTGGTGCTGGAAGCGGCCGAGCTGCGCACCGTGGACGTAGACCCCAGCGTGTTGCCTGCGGAGTGGACCGAATGCAGGGTGCTGGTGGTCAGTAAATTGCTGCGCGAACTGGTCCACGCTCTGGAAGGCTCCCAAGTCAGCCGGCGCGAAGACGCGTTGATGGCACTGACCGCCGATGAAATGATCCGTTCCGACACACAGGCGCTGGGCGTGCCCATGCCGCACCCCGAGCATGGCGACAAGCGTTTGCGCGCGCTGTGCGAAGCCGTGTTGCGCGACCCCGCAGAAAAAGCGCAGTTGAAGGAGTGGGTGGCCGAAGTAGGCGCGAGTGAACGCACCGTCGCGCGCCTGTTTCGCGACGAATTGGGTACCAGCTACCAGCGGTGGCGACTGCAAGCCGTGCTGGCCCACGCCTTGCCACAACTCGCGCGCGGCGTGCCAATTGCCCAGGTCGCCGCGGCCAGCGGCTACGCCAGCGACAGCGCGTTTTCCGCCATGTTCAAGCAGGCCATGGGCAAAG